>NZ_JBHZAV010000086.1:0-40072 GCF_042754445.1 Embleya sp. NPDC059213 | reverse complement strand
GGGGGGGGGGGGGGGGGGGGGGGGGGGGGGGGGGGGGGCGCCTGCCGGGTTCGGCCGGGGGGGGGGGCCCCGCGCCGTTCGCGGATCGGGGCCACGGCCGTTATTGCCGAGCCTTCGGGATTGCCCGGGGACTAGACTCTCGGGGCCGGCCGCGGGACTTCGGCTGCGACTTTCGGAATCGCCTCTTAAGCGTCACTTCGCTGTTCGCGCCTCCATTCCCCGGCCGGCATCAATTTTGTCCGGTCGAGGGGATATCTGGTGGATCGCCGGGATCTGGTCGCGTGCGAAGACGTGGTGATGTTCGTCAACGCGGCGGTGACCGCGACCGGCCAGCGCGAGTTCCGCGACGACGCGGACACCCAACGGCTGTCGGTGGAGTTCCTGCACGAATACATCGTGGGCAACTACCGCGAGCTCTATGCCGCCACCCTCGCGCTGGACATCAACGACTTCAACGCGGCCCTGATCGTCCGGAACCTGCTGGTGAGCAGCCGCGAGCTGACTCCCGAGGTGCGTCGGCGCGAGGGCGAGCTGATCGCGCGCAGGCTGGAGTCGATGGCCCCGCAGCGGGTCTGGAAGCTCTTTCGCGAGTTGGCCCGACGAGGCGTGAACAACCGACGCACCCGGGCGATCATGCGGGATTGGACGACGGGCCGCCGTGATCCGGTCTTCGACGCGGTGAAGTATCGCGCCGGGGTGAAGGCGACGATGCGGCACGCGCATCTGGAAGTGCCCGCGGAGACGGGGACCTTCCTGTTCACGCCGCCGCGCCGGGTCCCGGTGTTCACCACGCCGTTGTTCGAGACGTGGCGGCAGGCGCACTACGCGCAGCGCGCGCTCTACGACCTGCCCTACAGCGTCGCCGAGGGGCTGGCCTCCGCGCACGGCATCAAGCGCGCGACGTTCCTGGAGAAGATCGCCCCGCAACTGACCCGCCTGGAGCGGTTGCGCCTGCAGACGGCGGGCGAGCGGGCCGGCGTCGGGGCGGTCAAGGCGGATCTCGGCGAGATGGGGCTGACCAGGCTCGCGTCGTACGTACTGTCCCTGTCGCAGGCCGAACGGGCAGCCCGACACGACGAGTTGCGCCACGCGATGACCGTCTCGGCCCGTCGGGTGGCCGGTGCCGCCGCGGGGACGTGGGGGCGGGTCGTCGCGGTGCTCGACGACAGCTTCTCCTCGTTCGGTTCGACGGCCAAGCGGCAACGTCCGTTGGCCGTGGCGCTCGCGTGTCGGTTCCTGTTGAAGGCGCTCGCCGGGGAGTTCACCGGACTGTGGACCTCGGGGACGCACGATCCGCTGCTGGTCCGGCCGAGCGGGCCGACGCCGCTGGGCCACCGACTGATCGACGCGCTCGAATTGGCGCCCGACCGCCTGATCGTGGTCTCGGACGGGTGGGACAACAGCCCGCCCGGCCTGGCCGCCGAGGTGTTGCGAGTGTGGCGAGAGCGGTTGGACCCGAAGGAGGCGACCACCGTGGTGCATCTGAACCCGGTGTACGACGCGCAGGGCTTCGACGTGAAGCGATTGTCGGCGAGCGTGCCGACAGTGGGGGTGCGCGACGCCGAGGACGTCCCGGCCCTGATCGAGTTGGCCCGGTTCGCCGAGGGGCGGGCCGGATTCGCGGAACTGCGCCACTACCTGGCTGATCGCCAGGACCGGTTCCGTATCCGGAAGGCGGCGGCGTGAACGGGACTTTCGCGGCGACCGGGCTGGTCGCCCGGCCGGCCCAGGTGTGGGGCGCGGTCCGGCTGGTGCCGCTGGTGCGCGAGGAACCGCTGGAGGGCCTGCGGCTGGATCGGCGCGTGTACGGGGTCGGCGACCCCTCGATCGTCGACGTCGGCGACGGCTCCTGGTACCGGTCCTTCATCCCGCACGCCTTCGTCGCGTCGTGGGATCCCGAGGGCGACCCGACGGCGGCCTTCGGCACCCAGCTCCAGGAACGCCCGGTCACGCCGCGCAGCGCGCGGATGAAGATGCCGCCCAGGCGCGCGGTGCGCCGGATGGCCCGCGGCGTGGGCGGCAACCGACTGCGTTTCCTGCCGATGCACCTGGCCCTGGAGGGGTATCTCGCGTTGCACTTCGGCGGCCCCTCGATGGTGTGGGAGGAGTGGACCGACCGGGCCGTGCGCGAGGGGTTGACGCCGCGGATGGAGGAGGCGTACTGCGGGTACGCCGTGCGCGGTCTGGCCGACGCGCTCAAGGTGTTCGAGATCCACCCGCGTCAGTGCGGGGTCGCGCTCTACGTCGCGGACACGCTCGCGAGCGTGTTCGTGGTGCCGCATCCCTCCGACTACCGGGCCCTGCACGCGACCCTGCTCGAAGACCTGTACGGCGAGGCGCTGTTCCACTACGCCACCTACGTCGAGGCGGTCCCGGACTTCGTCGTGGAGATCGATGCCGAGCGGGTGTCCTCGCCGGCGGACCTGCGCCGCGCGGCGGACGGACAGGTCGGGGCCTGGGAGCGGTTCCACCACCTGATGTTGTCCGGGCTCACCGGCGAGGGCGCGTACACGCACGAATCGGTGTACCGCCTGGGGCCGTTCGAGCTGTCCCGGTTCCTGCCCTCGTTCCGCCTCGACGAGGAGAACCACATCGGCGAGCGGATCACCCACCAGGACGGCCGGCTGGCGTACTGCAAGACGTTTCGGCTCTCCCCGGCCCAGACCCGCCGGGGGCACCTGCTCACCACGCTGCACGCGCACGACTGGGCCCTGGACGCCACGGCGACCGCGTTGCACAGTACGCCGTCCGCGTTGGCCCGGCGCATCCGCGAATCGGGCTTCGAGGGCATGCTCCGGCAACACGAGGTGGACCGCCTGGAGCGCGAGGGACGCCGCCGCGGCTGAGCCGCCCCGCGCCGGATCGGCGGCGGGGCGGTCTCCGGGCGGGGCGGTCTGCGGCCGGGTTCAGTCGCGGTCGTTGAAGGTCGCCGTCATGTCCGGGTAGCGCGCCCCGGTGACCTGCTCGGCGATCGGTTCGAGGGCGGCCAGTTCGGCCTCGGTGAGCACCAGGTCGACCGCGCCCACGTTCTCCGTCAGGCGGTGTCGCTTGGTGGTGCCCGGGATCGGCACCACCGACAGGCCCCACGCCGCGGTGCGCGAGTGCACCCAGGCGAGCGCGACCTGCGCGGGGGTGGCGTCGTGGGCCCGGGCGATCGTGTGCAGCGGCGCCAGGATGGCCGCGTTCGCGGCGGCGTTGTCGCCGGTGAAGCGCGGCTGGGAGCGGCGGAAGTCGCCTTCCGGCAGGGTCTCCGCACTGGCCCAGGCGCCGGTCAGAAAGCCTCGACCCAGCGGCGAGTAGGCGACCAGTGCCGCGCCCGCCGCGCGGGTGGCCGGCACCACGCCGTCCTCGATGTCGCGGGTGAACAGGCTCCACTCCGACTGCACGGCGGCGATCGGGTGCACGGCCGCCGCCGCGTGCAACTCCTTGGCCGTCACCTCGGACAGGCCCAGGTGTCGCACCTTGCCCTCGCGCACCAGCTCCGCCATCGCGCCGACGGTCTCCTCGATCGGCACCCGGACGTCGCGGCGGTGCATGTAGTACAGGTCGATCACGTCGGTGCGCAGCCGACGCAGACTGGCCTCGGCCGCCTGCTTGACGTAGGCCGCGTCGCCGCGCACCTCCCGCTCCCCCTCGGGCGTGACGGTGATCGAGAACTTGCTGGCCAGGGTGACCCGTTCGCGCCGGCCGCCCTCGGCGAGGAAGGCTCCGAGCAGTTCCTCGTTGGTGTGCGGGCCGTAGACGTCCGCGGTGTCGAACAGGGTGACACCCAGGTCGAGGGCACGTTCGAGCGTGGCCACCGACTCGTCGTGCTCGGCGCCCGCGTAGAAGGCGCTCATGCCCATGCAACCCAGGCCCTGTGCGAAGACCTCGGGACCGTCGCTACCCAGCTTGAGAGTGCTCATCGTCGTTACTCCGCTCCGCGTCCGCGTACGTCTCGATCTTGTAGTCGATCACGAGCAGGCAACTCTGGAGATCGCTGATCCGGTTGCGGACCTCCTCGCGGTGGTCCTCCAGCAACTCTCGGCGTGCGGCCCGGGTCTCGTCGCCCAGGCGGATCATCTCCGCGTAGCGAAGCATGTCCGCCACCGGCATCCCGGTCAGCCGCATCTTGCCGACGAACTCCAGCCAGTCCAGATCGTGGTCGCTGTAGCGACGACGACTGCCCCGCCCGTTCCCGTCTCCTCCCGCCCGGGGGCCCTGCCGGCTCACGTGCCGCATCAGGCCGATCCGCTCGTACCAGCGCAGCGTGTGCGCGGTCAGACCGGTGCGTTCGACCACTTCACCGATCGAGTACTTGCCGACCTCGTAGTCCTCGGGTGTGGTGACCTGTTGCGTGGCCGACATGGGTGAGCCTCCGGTGGGAAGCCCGCCCCGGTGGGACGGGCACGACACGAACGCTACGGAGTTGGAGCGCACTCCAAGCAAGCACGAATCCTCACGCCCGGGTCAATCCCGCGTGCATCTCCCACACCAGCACCTCGGCCGGGCCGTCCGGGAAGGCGGTGAGCCGCAGCCCGTCGGCGTCGGACACCCGCACCGCGTCACCCGCCGCGAGCACGCCGGCCCCTTCCAGGTCGACGATCCCGCGGGCGACGAACACGTGCACGAACGGTGCGTCCGGCAGCGTCACGGTGCCGGACGCGGGCAGGTGCGCCGCGTGCAGCGCGGCGTCCTTCTGGTGGATCCGGATCGCCGCGTCGTGGCCGGGGCGACCGGACGCGACCGGCACCAGGTCACCGCGGGCCAGCTCGGCCCGCACGTCCTGCTGTTGGTAGCCCGGCGCGATCCCGTCCTCGTCGGGGACGACCCACATCTGCACGAAGTGCACCGGGTCCGAGGAGTCCACGTCGTTGCGCTCCGAGTGCAGGATGCCGCGACCGGCGCTCATCCGCTGGGCCAGGCCCGGATGGATGATCCCGTTGTGGCCCTCGGAGTCCTGATGCACCAGGGCCCCGGACAGGACCCAGGTGAGGATCTCCATGTCCCGATGCGGGTGGGTGTCGAAGCCGGTGCCGGGCGCCACCGTGTCGTCGTTGCTGACCAGGAGCAGTCCGAAATGGGTGTTGTCCGGCGTGTAGTGCCGGCCGAAGGAGAAGCTGTGGTGCGAATCGAGCCAGCCTGCGCGGGTGTGGAAACGTTCGCCGGCCCGGCGCACGTCGAAGGTGGTCATGCCCGGTTCAACCACGGACCGGCGGCGCACTGTTCCCCATGCCCCGCGCCCCGCCGACGAGCGCCCGATTGTCGATGGATCGCCCGTAATCCGGCCCCGATCACCCAGGGTGAACGACCCCGTTGATATCGTTCGCGCGTCGGCGACCGGTTTGTCGCCGACGGCGTCGAACGCAGCGAAGTCCGGTGGGATCCCGGCGCTGTCCCGCAACCGTGATGCCCCGCCCGGACGCCCGGGAGATCGGGGACGAGCCGGGTCGCCTCGTTCGCGCCGACGACATCGGCCTCGCAGGAGGGGCGATCCGTCTCCACGGGTCCCGACGCCTGCCGCGTCGAAGGACCTGGAGTCTTCGTTGAGATCCGTACCCCTGCTTCGTTCCGCCACCGCGCTGCTGTTGGGCGCGCTCGTCCTCACCGGTTGCGGTGACTCGGACGACTCGAAGGACGACAAGGCCCAGGGCACGCCGACCGCGACCGGCGGCTCGGCCGGATCGGGTCCCGACGCCAAGGCGTTCCCGGCCACCGTGGACTCCGGCGGCGGCAAGGTCACCATCGCGAGTGCCCCCAAGAAGATCGTCTCGCTCGCGCCCAGCGCCACCGAGATGTTGTTCGCGATCGGCGCGGGCGGCCAGGTCACCGCGGTGGACGACCAGTCGAACTTCCCGGCGGACGCGCCCAAGACCAAGCTGTCCGGCTTCAAGCCGAACATCGAGGCGATCACCAACTACACCCCCGACCTCGTGGTCGCCTCGGACGACACCGACGGCCTGGTCGCGTCCTTGACCAAGCTGAAGATCCCGGTCGTGCTGACGCCGGCGGCGAAGTCCTTCGACGACTCGTACGCCCAATTGGCCACCCTGGGCACGGCCACCGGGCACAGCAGGCAGGCCGGCGAGGTGGCGACCAAAATGAAGGGCGACATCGCGGCCATCGTCGCCGCGACGCCCAAGCCCGCGAAGCAGCTGAGCTACTTCCACGAGTTGGACAACACGCTCTACACCTCGACCTCCAAGACCTTCCTCGGTCAGGTGTACGCGCAGTTCGGCCTGAAGAACATCGCCGACGACGCGGACAAGGCCGGCACCGGCTACCCGCAGTTGTCCGCCGAATACCTCCTGCAGGCCAACCCCGATCTGGTCTTCCTCGCCGACACCAAGTGTTGCGGCCAAAACGCCGACGTGGTGGGCAAGCGGCCGGGTTGGGACCGGGTGACCGCGGTGCGCAAGGGTGGCGTGGTCGGGCTCGACGACGACATAGCCTCGCGCTGGGGCCCGCGGGTGGTCGAGCTGGTCCGGGCCGTGTCGGAGGCGGTCACCAAGGCCGGCGCGGCGCAGGGCTGACGGCCCTCCCGTGCGCGACCTCCTGCCCGGGCGATCCCGACCGGCGGTACTGCCCCTGCTCGGCGCGGGCGTGCTGCTGGTCGGCGTCGTCGTGCTCGCACTGACCGTCGGGGCGGCCGATCTGCCCGCGAGCGGGGTGCTGCTGGCCCTGCTGGACAAGCTGCCGTGGGTACACCTGGACCATGGCCTGTCCCCGGTCCAGTACGCGGTCCTGATGGACCTGCGGCTGCCCCGGGTGCTGGCCGCGGTGACCGTGGGCGGGCTGTTGGCCATGGCGGGCGCCGGCTACCAGGGCGTCTTTCGCAACCCGCTGGCGGACCCGTACCTGCTCGGCGCCGCCTCCGGCGCGGGCCTGGGTGCGACGCTGGTGATCGTCTACGCCGACGGCAACAGCGTGGGCGGGATCCCGGTGGTGCCGCTCGCCTCGTTCGTCGGCGCGATGGGCGGGGTGCTGCTCGCCTACGGGCTCGGGGCGAGCACCGGCCGCTCGGACGGCACCGCGAACCTGGTCCTGGCCGGCGTCGCGGTCGCCCAGTTCCTGGCCGCCGCGCAGACCTACGTGCAGTCCGCGAACACCGACGAACTGCGGCGGATCTACTCGTGGATCTTCGGCCGGTTGTCCGGCATCGGCTGGGCCGATCTGCGGATGATCCTGCCGTACGCGCTGCTGAGCACCGCGGTGCTGCTCCTGCACGGACGCCTGCTCGACGTCATGTCGGTCGGCGACGAGGAAGCCGCGGGCCTGGGTGTCCGGGCCGGCCGGGTGCGCCTGGTGGTGCTCCTGGCCGCCTCCCTCGCCACCGCGTCGGCGGTCGCGATCAGCGGCCTGATCGGCTTCGTCGGCATCGTCGTGCCGCACATCGTGCGGCGCTTCGTGGGCGGCAGCTACCGCCGGGTGTTGCCCATGTCGCTGCTGTGCGGCGCGGCCTTCCTGGTGCTCACCGACCTGCTCGCCCGGACCATCACCGCGCCCGGCGAGCTGCCGATCGGTGTGGTCACCGCGTTCGTCGGCGCGCCGTTCTTCGTGTTCGTGCTGCGTGGCACCCGCAAGGTGGACGTGTGAGCGCCCGGTTGTTGTTGCGCGACACCGGCGTGGACCGCGACGGGGTTCCGGTGCTGCGCGGGGTGGACGCGGAGGTCGAGCCCGGCGAGTGGTTGGCGGTGATCGGCCCCAACGGCGCGGGCAAGTCCACGCTGCTCAAGGCGGTCGCCGGGCTGCTGCCCTACCTGGGCTCGATCAGCGTGGCCGGCCGCCCGGTCCGCGAACTCACCCGACGCGAATCGGGCCGCGGCATCGCCTACACCGCGCAGACCCCGGTGGTGCCCGCCCAGATGCCGGTACACGAGTACATCCTGCTCGGTCGCACCCCCCACCTGGGCTACCTGGCCCGCCCCGGGCGGCGCGACCGGGCGATCGCCGACGAGGTGATCGAGCGCCTGGACCTGGGCCCCTTCGCGAGCCGCGACGTGGGCCGCCTCTCCGGCGGCGAACGCCAACGCGTGGTGTTGGCCCGCGCCCTCACCCAGCAGGCACCGGTACTGCTCCTGGACGAGCCGACCACCGCGCTGGACCTGGGTCACCAACAACAGGTGCTGGAGATCGTCGACGGCCTGCGCCGCGACGACGGCCTCACGGTGCTCACCACGCTGCACGACCTGGGCGTCGCCGCGCAGTACGCGGACCGGCTGCTGATGCTGGTCGACGGGCGGCCGGTGGCCTTCGGATCGGCCGCCGAGGTGCTCACCCCCGCGTCGATCGCCGAGCACTACCAGGCACGGGTATCGGTCGAGCCGGGTCCGGACGGCCGCCCACGAGTGCACCTGATCCGCCCGGGGCACGCGGGCCGAGACAGCGAGGAAGACGCATGAGCACCCTGCCCGGCCCGCGCGAGGCGCCGGCGAACCCGTTGTTGTGGCCGACGGCAATCTGGCGCGACGAGGACGGCGTGCGCCGCCCGGCCCTGCTCTGGCGGGCCGGTCCCGGCTGGCGAATGGCCTCCTCCGCACTGCTCGGCGGCGGCATCGGCGAACGCTCCTGGGTGCTGAACATGCAGGTACGCCCCGGCTACGACCGGATGGACCCGGTCACCCACCTGCACGAGGTCGCCGCGCCCCTGGGCCTGCCGAGCACCCTCGGCGTGGGTCTGATGACCGCCGCCGAGGTCACCGCCTGGACGCACGGCGCCGACGAGGGCGTCGAAGCCGCGGTCACCACCGGCATCGGCATCCCCACCTGGGCCGCCGCCCCGGTCCCCGGCACCCCGGGCATCCCCGCTCCCGGCACCATCAACATCCTCGCCGCCATCCCCGCGCCCCTCTCCGACGCGGCCCTGATCAACGCGATAGCCACCGCCACCGAAGCCAAGGTCCAAGCCCTCCTCACCGCCGGGTACGCCTGCACCGGCACCCCCTCGGACGCCATCTGCATCGCCGCCCACACTCCCCACCCCACCGACCCCCCGGAACCCTTCGCCGGCCCCCGCTCCCTGTGGGGCGCCCGCCTGGCCCGCGCGGTCCACACCGCCGTCCTCCAAGGCGCCCGTGCCGACCACATCCGCCGCCGCGGCCACGACCGCGTTCGCGCCGCTCACGACTCGCCCCGAGCGAGCCCCCACCACTCCCGGCCACGTGACAGAGCAGAATGACCCCGTGACCTCCAAGCCCGATTTGCGTGCCGCCACCGTCCGCAGGCTGGAGAAGTCCGCCGGCGCGCTCGCCGGAGCGGCCCTGGCCAAGATGGACGAGGCACTGCCCTGGTACCGGGACATGCCCGCGGACAACCGCTCCTGGATCGGTCTGGTCGCCCAGGCCGGCATCTCCGCGTTCACCGAATGGTTCCGGCACCCCGAGACGCCGCAGAAGGTCAGCGCCGACGTCTTCGGCACCGCACCGCGCGAGTTGACCCGCACCATCACGCTGCCGCACACGGTGGAATTGATCCGCACCACGATCGAGGTGGTCGAGGCCGAGATCGCCACGCTGGCCGCGCCCGGCTACGAACAGGCGCTGCGCGAGGCGCTGCTGCTGTACTCCCGCGAGATCGCCTTCGCCACCGCGCAGGTCTACGCCCACGCCGCCGAGACGCGCGGCGCGTGGGACGCGCGGCTGGAGGCGCTGGTCGTGCACTCGTTGTTGCGCGGCGAGGCGGACGAGGGCATCCTCTCCCGCGCCTCGGCACTGGGCTGGGGTTCGCCGGA
Source organism: Embleya sp. NPDC059213 (assembly GCF_042754445.1). NCBI lineage: Bacteria > Bacillati > Actinomycetota > Actinomycetes > Kitasatosporales > Streptomycetaceae > Embleya > Embleya sp. NPDC059213. The sequence continues at coordinate 30,363 of NZ_JBHZAV010000086.1, read as the reverse complement.
CTCGGTCATGGTGGTGGTGGGCAACGCGCCGGACGCGGACTCGCAGGCGGTGGTGGACGGCATCCACCGCGCGGGGCGACACGCCCGACTCAACGTGCTCACCGGCGTCCAGGGCGAACGCCTCGTGGTGATCCTGGGTGGTACCGACGATCCGATCCGGGCCACCCGCTCGCTGATCGGCCAGTTCGGCCCGGGCCCGGTGGTGGTCGGCCCCGAGGTGCCGGACCTGCTGGCCGCGGTGCGCTCGGCCCAGGCCGCGATGTCGGGACACCGGGCGTGCGTGGCGTGGCCGGACGCTCCGCGCCCGGTGTCCGCCGACGATCTCCTGCCCGAACGCGCGCTCGCGGGTGACGCGGAGGCTCGGGAGCAGTTGGTGGAGGAGATCTACATACCTCTGCACGCGGCGGGCTCCGCACTGTTGGAGACACTCTCCGTGTACCTGGAGCAGGCGGCGAGCCTGGAGGGGGCCGCCAGAATGCTCTTCGTACATCCGAATACCGTGCGCTACCGGCTGCGACGCGTGGTCGACGTGACCGGACTCGTACCGACGGAGACCCGTTCCGCATTCACCCTCCAGGTCTCACTGATCCTCGGCCGGCTCGCCGCAATCGAGATCTAGTCGAGACACTCTTGTAGGAAACCCACAAAGCCACCATCGGATCTTCGTCCCTGCCGATAAGGGGCTCACACCCCTCGCAGGAGAGAGGCTTGACCTCGTGCTCGTACTCGTCGCTCCCGGACAGGGCGCCCAGACGCCCGGATTCCTCGCCCCTTGGCTCGACCTCGACGGCGTGGCCGATCGGCTGCGCTGGTGGTCCGCCGTCACGGGCCTCGATCTGATCCACTACGGCACCAAGGCCGACGCGGACGAGATCCGGGACACGGCGGTGGCCCAACCGCTGCTCGTGGCCTCGGGTCTGGTGGCCGCCCTCGCCCTGTTCCCGCACCCCTCCGACGCCTACCGCGTGGTCGGCGCCGCCGCCGGCCACAGCGTCGGCGAGCTGACCGCCGCCGCGGGCACCGGCGTGATCACCGCCGAGTCGGCGATGACCATCGTGCGTGAGCGCGGCAAGGCGATGGCCGCCGCAGCGGCCGTCACGCAGACCGGCATGAGCGCGGTGCTCGGCGGCGACCCGGAGACCGTACTCGCCAAGATCACCGAACACGGGCTGACCCCGGCGAACATGAACGGCGCGGGCCAGATCGTCGCCGCCGGCACCCTGGAGCAGCTCGCCGCGTTCGCCGCCGACCCGCCGGAGAAGGCCCGCGTGCGTCCGCTCGCGGTGGCCGGCGCCTTCCACACCGAGCACATGGCCTCCGCGGTGGACCGGCTGGCCGAGCTGGTTCCGGGCGTCACCGTGCGCGACCCGCGCACCCCGTTCATCTCCAACTCCGACGGCGCCGTGCTGCACGACGGCCGCGACGTGGTCAAGCGGCTGGTCACCCAGGTCTCCAACCCGGTGCGCTGGGACCTGTGCATGGAGACCATGAAGGACCTGGGTGTCACCGGGCTGATCGAGGTGGCCCCGGCCGGCACCCTGACCGGTCTGGCCAAGCGCGCCCTGCCCGGCGTGGAGACGGTCGCCCTCAAGACCCCGGACGACCTGGAGGCCGCCCGCAAGCTGGTCGAGCGGCACGGCAGCCCCAGCACGATCGACGCCTCGCCCACGTGGCGCCTGGTGGTCGCGCCGTTCAAGGGCGTCATCGAGCTCACCGACATCAAGTCGGGCGACGCTCTCGCGCCCGGTGCCCGGGTCGCCACGGTGCGCTCGCACCGCGACGAGCAGAGCATCACCGTTCCGCACGGCGGCACCGTGGTCGAGTGGCTCGTCGAGGACGGCGACCCGGTCGCCCCCGGCATGCCGCTGTTGCGCATCCACCCGCAGAGCTCGCCGTGATCCTCGTCGCGACATCCGCTTCGCATCCGGCCGCGAACCCACCCGGCCTCGAACCCGTACGGGAGGACCACGCGTGACCGCTTCCATCACCCCTCGCGCCGGAGCCGCACACGCGCGCATCCTCGGTGTCGGCGGGTATCGCCCGGCTCGGATCGTGCCCAACTCCGAGCTGGTGGACCGGATCGACTCGTCCGACGAGTGGATCCAGAGCCGTTCCGGGATCAAGACCCGGCGCTGGGCGTCCGCGGAGGAGACCGTCGCGGAGATGTCCATCGCCGCGGCCGGCAAGGCCCTCGCGCACGCCGGTCTGGACGCCTCCCAGGTGGGCTGCGTGATCGTCTCGACGGTCACCCACCTCAAGCAGACCCCGGCGATCGCGACCGAAATCGCGCACCGACTGGGCGCGGGCGGCGGGCGGGCGGCGGCGTTCGACGTCTCCGCGGCCTGCGCCGGCTTCTGCTACGGCGTCACGCTGGCCAGTGACATGGTCCGCGGCGGCAGTGCCGAGTACGTCCTGGTCATCGGGGTCGAGCGACTGAGCGACCTGACCAACCTGGCCGACCGCGGCACCGCGTTCATCTTCGGCGACGGCGCGGGCGCCGTGGTGATCGGCCCCTCCGCCACACCGGGCATCGGTCCCGTCGTGTGGGGTTCGGACGGCTCGCAGTCCGAGGCGATCACCCAGACCGTCGACTGGAACGACCTGCGCGACCGGCCCGAGCAGGACTTCCCCACGCTCAAGATGGAGGGCCAGAAGGTCTTCCGGTGGGCCGTGTGGGAGATGGCCAAGGTGTGCGAACAGGCGCTGGACGCCGCCGGCGTCAAGGCCGAGGACCTGGACGCGTTCATCCCGCACCAGGCCAACATGCGCATCACCGACGCGATGATCAAGGCGCTGAAGCTGCCCGCCGAGGTGCCGGTCGCCCGGGACATCGCCGAGAACGGCAACACCTCCGCCGCGTCCATCCCGCTCGCCATGGAGCGCATGCTCGAAAGCGGCGAAGCGGTCAGCGGCGGAACGGCACTGATCATGGGATTCGGGGCCGGCCTCGTCTACGCGGGCCAGGTCATTACGCTTCCGTAGTCCCCTGTCGGTCGTCGCCGGCCGGACGAGCAACAAAAGCATTACCCGTCACCGCAGAAGATTCGATTCAAGGAGCAACATGGCTGCCAGCCAGGAAGAGGTCCTCACGGGCCTCGCCGACATCGTCAACGAGATCGCCGGCGTCCCGCAGGACGAGGTCGAGCTGGACAAGTCGTTCATCGACGACCTGGACGTGGACTCGCTGTCGATGGTCGAGGTCGTCGTGGCGGCCGAGGAGAAGTTCGAGGTCAAGATCCCGGACGACGACGTCAAGGGCCTCAAGACCGTCCGCGACGCGGTCGACTACATCGTCAAGGCCGCCGCCTAGTTCGCAAGTAGCGCCGGCCGTTCTCCGGGCCGGACCCGCACCCGCGAGTCCGGCCCGGTCCGTCGCAGCCACACCGGGCCCCGGCCCGCCCACCGCCGGACCGCCCGAAACCACAGCGTGAGAGTGAGAAGACAGTGAAGTCGACCGAGCGCAACGATGCCGCGCGAACCGTGGTCGTCACCGGTCTGGGCGCGACCACGCCGGTCGGCGGCGATGTCGCGACCACGTGGTCCGCGCTGCTCGCGGGCACGTCCGGCGCGCGGGCGCTGACCGAGGAATGGGCCGAGCAACTGCCGGTGACCTTCGCCGCGCGGATCGCCGTCGAGCCGCTCGAGGTCATGCCCAAGGTCGAGGCACGTCGCCTGGACCGGTCCGGCCAGTTCGCGATGATCGCCGCGCGCGAGGCCTGGCTGGACGCCGGCTACGCGGCCAAGAACACCGCACCCGAGGACGCCCCGGACGCACCCGTGGTGGACCCGGTCCGTCTCGGCGTGGTCATCGCGTCCGGCATCGGCGGCGTCACCACCCTGCTCGACGCCTGGGACACCTTCCACGAGAAGGGCCCCCGTCGGGTCGGCCCGCTCACCGTCCCGATGCTCATGCCCAACAGCCCCGCCGCCAACGTCGGCATCGAGCTGGGCGCGCGGGCCGGTGTGCACACCCCCGTCAGCGCGTGCGCCTCCGGCGCCGAGGCGGTCGCCTACGGCCTGGAGATGATCCGTTCCGGCCGCGCCGACGTGGTGGTCTGCGGCGGCACCGAGGCGGCGATCCACCCGCTGCCGATGGCCGCCTTCGCGAACATGATGGCGATGTCCAAGCGCAACGACGAGCCGCAGCGCGCGTCGCGTCCGTACGACAAGGGCCGCGACGGCTTCGTGATGGGCGAGGGCGCGGGCGCCCTGGTCCTGGAGAGTGCCGAGTACGCGGCGGCCCGCGGCGCCCGGGTGTACGCCGAGGTCGCCGGCGCCGGACTCAGCTCCGACGGCCACCACATCGCCCAGCCCGAGCCGACCGGCCGCGACATCGCCCGCGCGATGGCCCTGGCCCTGGAGGACGGCGCGATCGACCCGGCGGAGGTCGTGCACGTGAACGCGCACGGCACCTCCACCCCGGCGGGCGACGTCACCGAGCTCAAGGCGATCCGCGCCACGCTGGGCGACGCGGCGGCCGACAAGGTCACCGTCACCAGCACCAAGTCGATGACCGGGCACCTGCTCGGCGGCACCGGCGCGGTCGAGTCGGTCGCCACGGTGCTCGCCCTGTACCACCGCACGGCACCGCCCACGATCAACGTGGACGACCTCGACGACGAGGTCGACCTGGACATCATCCGGGACGAGCCGCGTACGCTGCCCGACGGCAACGTCGTCGCCCTCAACAACTCGTTCGGCTTCGGCGGCCACAACGTCGTCGTCGCCTTCCGCCGGCTCGGGTGATCCCCGAGCTCCTTGCGCCGGTTCGCGAAGCGTGCCGCCGGGCCGCACCATGCCCGGCGCACGTGCCGCACTCGGCAGGACGGACCAGACAGCCGTGACCGTGATGGACAACCGACCCGGCACCGAGACCGCGTCCGCGCCCGCCGCCGGGCCCACCCGTCCGCACCGCGACGAGGACCCGCGCAACCCGAGGCTGCGGCTGCGCAAGCTGGTCGACCCGGGATCGTACGAGGAGATCTCGGCCTACGAGACCACCTCCGGCACGCTCGCCTGCGTCGGCACCATCAACGGCGCCCGAGTGGTCGCCTACGCGTCGGACCCCACCGTCCAGGGCGGCGCGATGGGCGAGGCGGGCTGCGCCATCGTGGTCGAGGCGTACGAGCGCGCCATGGCCGAACAGGCACCGATCATCGCGCTGTTCCACTCCGGGGGCGCCCGCCTCCAGGAGGGGGTGGCCAGTCTGCACGCGGTGGGCCGGATCTTCCACGCGATGACCATGGCCTCGGGCCGGATCCCGCAGATCTCGGTCGTACTCGGCGCTGCCGCCGGCGGCGCGGCCTACGGGCCCGCGCTGACCGACATCGTGATCCTGGCCCCGGAGGGTCGGATCTTCGTCACCGGCCCGGACGTGGTCCGCTCGGTCACCGGCGAGGACGTCGACGCGCTGCGCCTGGGCGGCCCCGAGCCGCACGGCCGGCGCAGCGGGGTCGTGCACGTGGTCGCCGAGTCCGAGCAGGACGCGATCGACCGGGCCCGCGGCCTGGCCGACCTGCTGGCCAACCAGGGCGAGATCGACCCGGGCGCGCTGGACCGCCGCGAACTGGGCGCCCTGCTGCCCGAGTCGGCCAAACGCGCCTACGACGTGCACCCGGTCGTCGACGGCCTGCTGGACGAGCCCGGTCGGGAACTGCACCCCAAGTGGGCGCCGAACATCGTCACCACGCTCGGCCGGCTCGGCGGACGCACCGTCGGCCTGGTCGCGAACAACCCGTTGCGGCTGGGCGGTTGCCTGGACTCGGCGTCGGCCGAGAAGGCTTCCCGCTTCGTCCGCATGTGCGACGCGTTCGGGGTGCCGCTCGTGGTGGTCGTGGACGTGCCCGGCTACCTGCCCGGCGTGGGCCAGGAGTGGGACGGCGTGGTGCGCCGCGGCGCGAAGTTGCTGCACGCGTTCGGCGAGTGTGTGGTGCCGCGAGTGACGATGGTCACCCGCAAGGCGTACGGCGGCGCGTACATCGCGATGAACTCACGCTCGCTGGGCGCGACTCGGGTGTTGGCTTGGCCGACCGCCGAGGTCGCGGTGATGGGCGCGGTCGCCGCCGTGCGCATCCTGCACCGGCGCCGGCTCGCCGAGGTCCCGGACGAGCTGAGGCCGCAGGTCGAGCTGGAGCTGGCGGCCGAGCACGAGAAGGTCGCGGGCGGTCTGGACCGAGCGATCGAAATCGGCGTCGTGGACGAGGTGATCGACCCGGACGAGAGCCGGATCGCGATCGCGAAGGCGATCGCCGCCGCCCCGCCGGCCCGCGGCGCACACGGCAACATCCCACTGTAGAACCGGGCTCGGCACCAGTACCTCGGCGGCCCCGAATAGGCCCCAAGGCGGAGACACGAGGGGCCCTTCCGAATGATTCGGAAGGGCCCGCCTCGTCGGTATGTCTATACGTATGTCTTTTCCACGGCCGCTCCGGCCATCACCGCCGACCCGCCGGCCGGGCTCAGACCACCTGATGCAACCAACGCACCGGCGTGCCCTCCCCCGCGTAGCGGAAGGGCTCCAACTCGTCGTCCCACGGCTTGCCGAGCAGCTTCTCGACCTCGGAACGCAGGTCGACCTCGCCGCGCGCCGCGCGACCGAGCACCGCGCGCAGCCGATCCTCGGGGATCAGGATGTCGCCGTGCGCCCCCGTGACCGCGTGGAAGATACCGAGGTCGGGGGTGTTGCTGTAGCGCTCCCCCTCCGCGTTGGCCGAGGGCTCCTCGGTGGCCTCGAAGCGCAGCAGGTGCCACCCGCGCAGCGCCGAGGCAAGGCGCGACGCAGTACCGGGCGCGCCCTGCCAGGACAGTTCGGCCCGCAACATTCCGGGCGCCACCGGCTGGCGGACCCAGTCAAGACTCACGCGCACGCCAAGAACGCCCGCTGCCGCCCACTCGACGTGCGGGCACAGCGCACGCGGCGCGGAGTGCACGTAAAGAACTCCACGTGTCGTCACCGGGACCTCCAGGCTTCAAGGACGAGGTTCGCCTTCCCCAGCGGCCTCAACCCTTGTCTCGGACTGCCTGTTCGAATCCCGGTCTTCCATTGTGCCCCACAGACCACGGATGTACCACAGGCACCAGTTGCTGTCCGTAATCACATGTGGGCAATTGTCCGATGCGGAGGAACAATTCGTTACTCACCGTCTCGGAATGGTGAGCCACTGCACTCAACGTGCCCGGCCGTCGACAATGCCACTCCCGGCAGTGTCGGCCTTCACACGAAGGAGTGACGTGCCGTCGATGGACATCGTCGTGTCGATGCTAGGGGTCAGAGGGGGCGACGTGGGTGGGAAACGGCGAGTAGGGACGGCAACCGCGGCGATGGTCGCGGCGGTATTGACACTGTCCTCGTGCAACGACTCGGACGGGGGCAGGAGTGCCGCGCCGGCGGCGGTCGACGCCGACCACGCGGGCAAGCCGAGCGGGAGCCGAACCGGCGAGCAAACCGGGAAGCCCGGCAACCCGAGTGCGACCGAACAGCCCAACGGGAAGGCGCTGGTCCCGACACCGGACCCGCCGGCGACCGCGACCGTGCCGCCCCGGCCGCGCTCGATGGCCGCCCTGGGCGACTCGATCACGCGCGGTTTCGACTCGTGCGACCCGCTGCAGGACTGCCCGGACAAGTCGTGGGCCACCGGCACCTCGGCCGATGTGAACAGTCACGCCAAGCGGTTGCAGTTGCCCGCGGACGCGGTGTTCAACAACGCCGCGACCGGCGCCCGGATGTCGGATCTGGCGGGTCAGGCCCGCGAGGCGGTCCGGGAGCGGGCCGAATACGTGACGATCCTGATGGGCGCCAACGACGCGTGCCGCCGCACCGAGGCCGAGATGACCTCGCCGGGCACATTCGAGAGCCAGTTCCGTGACGCGCTGTCGGTGTTGCGCGAGGGGCTGCCGCATGCGCGCGTGCTCGTGGTCAGCGTGCCCGATCTGGGGCGGATGTGGGAGACGGGCCACGACGAACTGGTGGCCCGCACGGTGTGGTCGCTGGCGAACGTGTGCCAGTCGATGCTGGAGGACCCGCGCTCGGCCAAGCCCGACGCGCTGGATCGCCGACAGCGGGTGCGCGATCGGGTGACCGCCTACAACGCGAAGTTGCGCGAGGTGTGTTCGACCTGGTCCAACTGCCGCTACGACGGCGGCGTGGTGAACACCCAGCGGTTCGGCAAGAACGACGTCAGCCACTGGGACTGGTTCCACCCCAGCGTGGCCGGTCAGCGCACGCTCGCGGAGGTGACGTCCCGCCAGGGATATACCTGGGGATAGCCCATCCGAGTGATTTCCCTCCCGGAATCACTCACCGGCCCGCTAAGCTCTGACTCGACTACGGAAAAGAGTCGCTCGGCGACACAGAGCGACGAAGTCTGGTGACGAAAGCAGCCTACCGAGACATACCACGCGGGAGCACACACGAGACGCCGACCTGAATGGGTGGGGCGGGTGGGACTCGAACCCACGGCCAGAGGATTATGAGTCCCCTGCTCTAACCAGCTGAGCTACCGCCCCTCGCCGTCCGCTGCCGGACAACCTGAGGCAGCATAACCGGTCAGGCACGACCATCGCCCGGGGGGATCCTCGCGAGCGTGGTCTCATCCTGCCCGAAAGTGTTCGCATCCCGCCGTCGGGGCCGGCGCGCGCCACACCCCCGTGGATGGGCCGATCCAGGGGTTCGCACACCCGCTCGGCGCCACTCGTTTACGACCCGCCGGCTGCGGTCACTCGGGTGATCCCGTGATCCGTCACCTGTGCGAGGAGAACCACCATGCGCGCCGTCGCCGTGAACGAGTTCGGAGGCGACCCGAAGGTCGTCGATCTGGCGAAGCCGACACCCGGCAGGGGTGAGTTGCTCGTCGAGGTCGCCGCCGCGGCGGTCAACCCGTTCGACTGGAAGGTCGCGGACGGCATGCTCGGCGGGTCGATGGAACACACGTTCCCGCTCGTGCTCGGGTCGGACTTCGCCGGCACGGTGGTCGACCTCGGTGCGGACACGACCCGATTCTCGGTCGGCGACCGGGTGTTCGGCTCGGTGCTGCGCGCGCCGGTCGGTGCGGTGGGCGCGTACGCCGAATTCCTGACCGTGCCCTCGGAGGGGCTGGTGGCCTCGGCCGCCGACCTGGATCCGGCCCGGGCCGCGGCGTTGCCCACCGCCGCCGGCACCGCGCTGGGCCTGCTGGAGGCGGGGGGCGTCCTGGCCGGGCAGACCGTCCTCCTGGTCGGCGCGGCCGGCGGCGTGGGCACCTTCGTGACCCAGCTCGCGGCGGCCCGCGACGTGCGGGTGCTCGCGGTCACCCGGGGCGTCGGCGCGGCCGGGATGGGTGCGCTCGGCGCCGCCGAGACCTACGACGCGGCCGATGGGATCGTGGTGGACAAGGTGCGCTCGGACCACCCCGACGGCGTGGACGCGCTGGTCGACCTGGTCTCCGGTGCGGCCGACTTCGCCGCGTACGCCCGGCTGATCCGGGACGGCGGGGTGGCCCTGAGCACCCAGTTCGTGGCCGACCCGGACGAACTGGGCCGCCGGGGGATCGAGGCGATCAACCACAACCAGAAGTCCACGGCCCGGTTGTACGACCGGCTGGCCGACGAGTTGCGCGCGCGCCGGATCACCGTGCCGATCGAGGCGCGCCTGCCGCTGTCCGACGCCCCGAGCGCGATCGCCCGCAGCCGCCTGGGCGGCGCCCGGGGCAAGACGGTGATCCTGCCGTAGTCACCGGGCCCGTCCGGCGGTGTCGGCCGGGCCGCCGGTCAGGCCAACAGCGGCGCCAACCGCGAGCACAGCGTGGTCACATGGGTGCGGACCAGTTCCTCGCCCATGCCGCTCAGCGACGCGAAGAACCACACCGTCTCGATCGGCGTATCGGCCACGTAGGCCCGGATCTCGCGCGCCGCGTCCTCGGGCGTCGCGTGCAGGAAGTGGCCGGGTGCGGCGGACAGGCCGCGGGCCCGCCACCGGTTCGGATCGATCGGGCGCGGCGGCGCGGCGTCGGTGCCCTCGACCGCGTACCGGTGATAGCCGTCCCACTGGTGCGCGAGATGCCGGGAGACCACCGGCCAGTCCCGTTCGGGGTCCTCGGTGATCCAGCCGTTCAGCAGTCCGGCCATCCGCGCGTCCGCCACGTCGTGGCCCGCCTCGCGCAGGCCGTCCAGGTAGGGCGCGGCCATCGCCGGGTTCGCGGTGAGCAGCGATTCGCCGAGCAGCCCGGCCCGACGCGCGCCCTGCGGGCCCTGGTAGCCCAGCCAGATCCGCGGTCGGCGCTGGACCGGCGCGGGTGTGATGGTCCCGCTCTCCCACAGTCGGCGGATCTCGCGGGCGCTCGCGTCGGTTGCCGCGAACCGGGTCCGGAGCAGTTCGGTCCGGTCGAAGAGGTCGTATTCGGGCTGCCGGTATCCGGTGCCGATGCCCAGTTCCAACCGGCCGCCGCCGATCAGGTCCACGATCGCGGCCTCCTCGGCCAGGTGCGCCGGGTGGCGCAGCGGCGCGATGGTGACGCCGGTGCCGATCCGGGCCCGCCGGGTGCGGGCGGCGATCGCGGCGGCCAGGGTGAGCGGCTGGCTGAGGTAGCCGTCCTCGAAGCCGTGGTGCTCGGTGGTCCAGATCGAGTGCACCCCGAGGCGGTCCGCCTCCTCGCACAGCTCCAGGGTGAAGGCGTACAGCCGGGACCAGTCCTGCCGCCACTCGACCGGATTGCGCAGGTCCAGGTAGATGCCGACGTTGACCATGCGACGCTCCCCATGGGTGGGTGCCGGGATCGGCTGACCCGGGGCAGCGCCTCGGCCGGCCATCTGACACGGTGATATCTGACTGACCGTCAGCTTACGGAGGCAGCATGTCCGACCCGATCACCGCCCGGCTCGATCGCCTGGAGGCGCACGAGCAGATCCGCCAACTCGCGGCCCGCTACGCGCTCGCGCTGGACAGTCGGGATGTGCCGGCGCTGGCCGCGCTGTTCGTGGACGACGTGCGCACCGGTGACGGCGGAGTCGGGCGGGACGCGCTGGCCCGGTGGTTCGACCCGGTGCTGCGTCCGTACGGGATCACCTTCCACCTGATCGGCAACCACGTGATCGACCTGGTGGACGAGGATCACGCCACCGGCGTGGTCTACTGCCGCCCCGAACACGAGGTGGGCGAGTTGTGGGTGGTGATGCCGATGCAGTACCAGGACCGCTACGAACGGCGGGACGGGCGCTGGTACTTCCGCAGCCGCAAGCCCCGGGTGTTCTACGCGGCGGACGTCCTGGAGCACCCGCTGTCGGTGCCCGACCGGTTCCACTTCCCGAACAACCCGATGATCACCGACGCCCAACTGCCGCAGGCGTGGGCGTCGTGGCGGGAGTTCTGGGCGCGCACCGGGAGCGAGTGAGTCGGGGCCGGTCCGCAACGCACGAGCGCCCGCCGGATGGATCCGGCGGGCGCTTCGGTGGCTCCCGCAATTGGACTCGAACCAATAACCTGCCGGTTAACAGCCGGCTGCTCTGCCAATTGAGCTATGCGGGATTGCGTCGGACCGTTGGGCGGTCGCTGCGTGGAATACATTAGCGCATTCCCGGGGGTGGCCCGCACCAGGGTTTTTCCGGTAGGACCTCACAGGTTGCCTACGCACCGCGCCCGGGTAGGCGCTGACGTGCACGGGCGGGACACACGACCGCGGAGGACATCATGATCAACAAGCTCACCTTCGTCACCGGCCTCGCCGTCGGCTACGTACTGGGGACCAAGGCGGGGCGCGAGCGGTACGAGCAGATCCGGAAGTTGTCCGGCACGGTGGCGGCCAGCCCGCCCGCCCGCAAGGCCGGACACGCGGCGGCCGGACTCGGCCGCGAGGCGGGCGCCAAGGCCGGTCGGGCGATCGGCGAGCACCTGCCCGAGCGGGTGGGACGACACCTGCCGGACCGCTTCGTCCGGCAGGGCACGAACGGCACCTCGGTGACATCCGCGCGCTACGGACAGGGCCTGTAGAGGCTCGCCGGGACGGTGGTGGGGTCGCCGCTGTCCCGGCGGCCTGCGGGAATCGAGCGGTGCGCCGGTCGACGGCATCGGCCGGGTGAGCCCGGGTGAGCCGGTGGGGCCGGGCAGCGGAATCGCCTGGCGGCCTTCGCCTGCCCGATCACCCCCGGCGGTGGCGCCCGCCCAGTTCCGCGCCCTCGCACGGCGGCGGTACCGCGCCCGGATGCAGCCGGTCGCGCACCTCGCGATACTGCGCTCGGACCGCATCGCCGAACGCGAGTTCCTCCTCGTCGGGCTCCACGAAGGTGCCCACTCCCGAGGCCCACGCCGGCAGCGCCCCGAACAGCGCCCACGCGGCCTGTCGGGCCGCGCCCTGGGCCACGTAGCGTCCGGCGAGCGCCGCCGCGGGCACCGCGGTGGGCATGCCGAGCAGGGCCGGCGCGATCGTGGACACCGCGGCCGAGCGGGCCCCGGGGCCGACCAGGATCACCCGCTCCACCGCCACGTCCCGGTCGCGCAGCACGTCCAGCGAATCCGAGATGCCGCACAACATGCCCTCCACCGAGGCCCGGGCGAGCGCCTGCGGGGTCATGCTCTCCGGGCGCAGTCCGGTGAGCGTGCCCGCCGCGTGCGGCAGGTCGGGGATCTGCTCGCCGTCGAGGTAGGGCAGCAGGACCAGTCCGCAGGCGCCGGGTGTGCACTCCAGCGCCGCCCGGTCGAACGCCTCGGCGTCCAGCCCCAGCATCGACGCGGTACCGCGCAACACCCGGGCCGCGTTGAGGGTGCGGGTCAGCGACAGGTGGCGTCCGGTGGCGTCGGCGTAGGAGGCGACCACGCCGGTGGGGTCGGCCAACGACACCGGGTGCGACGCGAACGCGGTGCCGATGGTGCCGATCGCGACCACCACGTCGCCGTCGGCCGGCCCCGCCCCGAGCGCCAGTGCCGCCTCGGCGCCCGTCCCGGCCGAGACCAGCACCCCCTCCGGGGTGCGCCCGGCGGCGCCGCCCGGCGGCAGCACGATCGGTGTGCGCGGCACCCGACCGATGGCCAGGTGCAGCAGATCCTCCCGCCACTCTCCCGTGGTGGCGTAGTAGCCGGTGGTGGAGGCGTCCGCGCGGTCGGTGACCGGGTCGGGCGGGCAGCCGAGCAACTGCCAGGTGACCCAGTCGTGCGGCAGCAGCACGGAGGCTATCCGGCCCACCGCCTCCGGTTCGAAGCGGGCGAAGCGGCGCAGTTGGGCGATCGCCGACGACGAGCGCGGCACCGACCCGGTCGCGGCGGTCCACGCGGCCGGCCCGCCGAGCCCGTCCACGAGGTCCGCGGCGGCTCCGGAGGCGCCGGGGTCGTCCGCGGGCAGGGGATGGCCCAGGATCACCCCCTGTGCGTCCAGCGGGACCGCGCCGTGGTTCTGCGCGGCCACCGCGATCGCGGCCACGTCGTCGAGGAGACCGCCCGCCGCGGCCTCGCCGAAGGCCCGCAGCCATGCCCCGGGCGTGGTCGCGGCGCCCTCGGCGTACGCGGCGCGCCCCTGGCGCAGTGGCGTACCGGTCTCGGCGTCGCAGACGAGGATGCGCAACTGGCGCGCCGAGCAGTGCACTCCGGCGACGAGGGTGGGTGTCGGGCTTGTCGGCATGGGCAGATTCTGACAGCAGCCGACCGAGCGCGACCCGACTCCCGGGCACAACGGTCGGGGATCAGTCGAGATAGCCCCGGAGTTGCTCGGAATAGGACCGCTCGCGCAGTCGGGACAGGGTGCGCGACTCGATCTGGCGTATGCGCTCGCGGGTCACCCCGAAGACCCGGCCGATCTCCTCCAGGGTGTGCGGTTCGCCGTCGGCGAGGCCGTAACGCAGTTGCACCACCTGACGCTCGCGGTCCCCCAGCGTGGACAACAACGCCTCCAGGTGTTCGCGCAACATCAGGGCGGCGGCGGCCTCGGCCGGGGAGGTCGCGTCGGTGTCCTCGACGATGTCGCCCAACAGCACCTCGTCCTCGCCGACGGGGGTGTGCAGGGACACCGGTTCCTGGGCCAGCCGCAGGATCTCGGTGACCCGCGCGGCGGTCAGGTCGAGCACCCTGCCGACGTCCTCGGCGGTGGGTTCCTCGCCGCGTTCCTGGAGCAGTCGGCGCTGCACCCGGATCACCCGGTTGATCAGTTCGACCACGTGCACCGGGACCCGGATGGTGCGCGCCTGGTCGGCCAGCGCCCGGCTCATCGCCTGGCGGATCCACCAGGTCGCGTAGGTGGAGAACTTGTAGCCGCGGGTGTAGTCGAACTTCTCCACCGCCCGGATCAGGCCCAGGTTGCCCTCCTGGACCAGGTCGAGCAGGCCCAGGCCGCGCCCGACGTAGCGCTTGGCGATCGAGACCACCAGGCGCAGGTTGGCCTCGATCAGCCGGCGCTTGGCCCGCTCGCCGTCGTGCACCAGGGTGCTCAGCGCGTCGCGGGCGGCGGGGTCGGTGGGCGGGTCGGCGAGCAGGCGTTCGCCGGCGAACAGGCCGGCCTCGACCCGACGGGCCAGGTCGACCTCGTCCGCGGCGCTCAGCAGGGGCACCCGGCCGATCTCGCGCAGGTATTGGCGCAGCAGGTCGGCGGACGAGGCGCCGGATTCCGCGGGCTGCGGGGCGCTCTCGGGTTCGCCGTCGGCGGCCGGTCGCTCGACGTCTTCGGCCGCGGCCGGCGCGGGTGGTTCGGGTGGCGCGGTTCCTGGGGTGGCGTGCTCCGTGAGGACGGTGGCCGGGCCCGGTTCAGGCTCATCCGTCCGATCCGTGTGGGTGGGGTCGCCGCCGGGCGTTTTCCCCCCTCTGGTGTGCCGATGCACCTTCCCCAGTCTGCTGTACGAGGGGGCTTGCCGCCGAGGGTTGGGCGCGGAAATCTCGCCGGCACGGGGGCGATCCGGCCGATCGACGCGGCCCACCGGCCGGGTGGGGGCGGTTTTGCCCGGGCAGACGCCCCGGGGGTCAGCCGCCGGGGGCGTACAGCGCCTCGGCGCCTCGGTCGACCAGGGCGCGTTTGTACGTCTCCAGGGTGGTCAACTCCTGCCAGACCAGCGCGTATTCGTCCGCGTCGCGGACCGGGTCGATGCGCAGCAGGCGGGACTTGGCGTCGGCGATCCGGCGTTCGGCGGAGAACACCCGCAGCCGGACCAGGTTGCCGTCGGCGTAGGCCCGGTCCGGGTCGGCGGTGATGCGCGGGCTCTCCACGGCGAGTTCGGTGACCATGTGCCGCACGGTGTCGTCGGGGGCGGCGGTGCGCACCTCGGCGACCCAGTTCGGGGTCTGTGCGAGTTCGCAGCACACGCCGCCGGCGACGGCGATCGCCGCGCGCACGGCCGCGTACGCCGGCGCGGTGAACTCGTCGGCCTCGTAGTGGTCGAACGCCGGTGCGACCAACACCGGGGCCTGCAACGCCAGCTTGAGCACCTCGCGTTGCACGGCCTGGCACATGTCGCGCGGGTCCGGCCGGAAGCCGCCCGGTCGCGCTGCGGCCTGCGGTTGCCGGCCGGGCTGCGTGGGGGCCTGACCGGGCTGGGCGCCCCGCTCGCCGCGTGCGGCGCGCTCGCGCTGCCAGCGGTTGACCTGGGCGACCCGGGCGACCACGAACCGTTCGTCCAGGAAGCCGAGCATCGAGTCGAGCCGGACCGCGTAGGTGTGCCGCAGGGCCTGGTCCTTGATGCCCGCGATGACCGGTGCGGCGGCGTCCAGGGCGGCCACCCGGCCCTCGGCGGTGGACAGGTCGTGGCCCTCGATCCGGGACTTGATGGCGAACTCGAAGAGCGGGACGCGCGCGTCGATCAGGCCGAGCACGGCCTCGTCGCCGTGCGCCAGGCGCAGGTCGCACGGGTCCAGGCCGCGCGGCTCGACCGCGACGAAGGTGCGGGTGACGAACTTCTGGTCCTCCTCGAACGCCCGCAGCGCGGCCTTTTGGCCCGCCGCGTCGCCGTCGAAGGTGAAGATCACCTCGCCGCGGAACTCGCCGGAGTCCATCAGCAGTCGGCGCAGCACCTTGATGTGTTCGTCGCCGAAGGAGGTGCCGCACGTGGCGATCGCGGTACCCGCGCCGGCGAGGTGGCAGGCCATCACGTCGGTGTAGCCCTCGACGATGACCGCCCGGCCGGACTTGGCGATCTCCTTCTTGGCCAGGTCCAGGCCGTAGAGCACCTGGGACTTCTTGTAGATCGGCGTCTCGGGGGTGTTCAGGTACTTGGGACCGTTGTCGTCGTCGTAGAGCTTGCGCGCGCCGAAGCCGATCACGTCGCCGGTGATGTCGCGGATGGGCCAGATCAACCGGCCCCGGAAGCGGTCCATCGGCCCGTTGCGGCCCTCGCTGGCCAGGCCGCCCTCCAGCATCTCCTGCGGGGTGAAGCCCTTGCCGCGCAGGAAGCGCACCAGGTTTTCCCAGCCCTTGGGCGCGTAGCCGAGCGCGAAGCGTTCGGCGGCGTCCTGCTCGAAGCCTCGGTCGGCGAGGAATTGCCGGGCGGTCTGCGCCTCCGGAGTGCCGAGTTGATCGGCGAACCAGCGGGCGGCGATCTTGTGCGCCTCGACCAGGCGGGTGCGCCGGCCCTGTTGGCGGCCCGGCGTGTAGCCGCCCTCCTCGTAGCGCAGTTCGATGCCGTACTGCTGGGCCAGCCGCTCCACGGTCTCGGAGAACGTGGTGTGGTCCAGGCGCATGACGAAGTCGAGAACGTCGCCGCCCTCGCCGCAGCCGAAGCAGTACCAGAGGTTCTTCGCCGGGCTGACCTGGAAGGACGGGGACTTCTCGTCGTGGAAGGGGCACAGCCCCTTGAAGTTTCCTCCGCCCGCGTTGCGCAGTTGCAGGTGTTGTTCGGCGATCTCCGCGATGCGTGCCGTCTCGCGGACCCGCCTGACGTCTTCCTCACGGATACGGCCGGCCACGATCGTCGAGTCTACGGGTCCGCGCGGTGGACGTCGGCGGCGACCGGGCGGCTCACCGCGAGCTCAGCGCGGCGTGCAGGGTGATCGCGGCGCGGTCGGTGAGCGAGGCCACCTGGTCGACGACCACCCGCAGCCGGGCCGCGTCGTCGGCGGCGTCGGCCCAGTCCGCGCGCAACGACGCGTCCAGCACCTCGGGACCGCCGGCCACGAGCAGTTCGACCAGTTCGGTGATCACCGCGCGTTGGCGCTCGCGCAGCCGCTCGGCGCCCTCGCGGGCCATCACGTAGCGCGCGGTGACCGCCTTGAGCACGGCGCATTCGAGCCGGATGTCGCGCGGGACGATCAGGTCGGCGGCGTAGCGGGTGACCGGGTCGGTGCCGTACAGCTCGCGGGTGGCGTGTTCGGCGGCCAGGCAGAAGCGGCCGATCAGGCCGCTGGTGGCGTTCTTGAGCCGGGCCTGGGCACGACGCGAGCCGTCGTAGCCCACCGGCCAGAAGTCGAGCGCGAGCAGTCGGTCCAGGGCCTCGCCGAGTTCGTCGGCCGCGCAGTCGGGGCGGTAGCGGCGCACGGTCAGGTCGAGCAGTTCGCGCCGTTCGCCGGCGTCGCGCAGTCGGACCAGGTCGAGCCGGTGCGACTGCACCGCGTCCTCCAGGTCGTGCACCGAATAGGCGACGTCGTCGGACCAGTCCATCACCTGGGCCTCCAGGCAGCGGCGGCTGGGGTCGGCGCCGGCGCGCACCCACTCGAACACGGCCAGGTCGTCCTCGTAGGCCCCGTAGGAGTGCGTGTCGGGGCGGCGCGACCACGGGTATTTGAGCACCGCGTCCAGCCCGGCGCGGGTCAGGTTCAGGCCCACGCTGCGGCCGTCCGGGGCGAACGTCTTGGGTTCGAGCCGGGTGAGCAGGCGCAGGCTCTGCGCGTTGCCCTCGAAGCCGCCGCAACTCTTGGCCGCCTCGTCCAGGGCGCGCTCGCCGTTGTGGCCGAACGGCGGGTGGCCGAGGTCGTGCGCCAGGCACGCGGTCTCCACCAGGTCCGGATCACAGCCCAGCGCCTGGCCCAGCTCACGACCGATCTGGGCGCATTCGAGCGAGTGGGTCAACCGGGTCCGCGGGCTGTCCTGACCCGCGGCGGCGGTCTCGCCGGGGACCACCACCTGGGTCTTGCCCGCGAGGCGACGCAGCGCGGCCGAGTGCAGTACCCGGGCCCGGTCGCGCTCGAACGCGGTGCGACCGGGTCGCTTGTTGGGTTCGGTGACCCACCGGGCGAGGTCCGCGGCTTGGTAGGGGCCCGGCCCGGATCGATCCGTTGCCCCGGACCGGGTGGCGGGGGCTGCCGTCGTGCCTGCCGATTTGCTGTCCACTTGTCCACATTAAGGAGTCGTACCGACATTCGACGAAGGCCGGGCCGCGAACAACGCGGGAACCCTTCACCGCGCGTCGGACAATTTGCCGCGCAGTTGGAGCACCGCCTTGGTGTGGATCTGGCAGGTGCGGCTCTCGGTCACCCCGAGCACCTGGCCGATCTGGGACAGGGTCAGGCCCTCGAAGTAGTAGAGCGTCACGACGGTCTTCTCCCGTTCGGGCAGCGCGTTGACCGCGCGGGCGAGCAGGTGTCGCATCTCTCGGCTCTCGGCCACCTCGACCGGGTCGTCGGCGGTGGTGTCCTCCAGCGTGTCCACCAGGCTGAGCCGGTCGCCGCCGTCCTGGCCGGTGTGCAGGAGTTCGTCCAGGGCCATCACGTTGATCAGCGAGAGCTGGCTGAAGATCGCGTGCAGGTCCTCCAGCGCGATGCCCATCTCGTGCGCGACCTCGACCTCCGAGGGCGTGCGGTTGAGCTTGGCCTCCAGGCCCGCGTAGGCCAGTTCGACCGCGCGGGCCTTCTGCCGCACAGATCGCGGGATCCAGTCCAGCGCGCGCAGTTCGTCGATGATGGCGCCCCGGATGCGGCTGATCGCGTACGTCTCGAACTTGATCGCGCGGTCGAGGTCGAACTTCTCGATCGCGTCGATCAGGCCGAACATCCCGTACGAGACGAAGTCGGCCTGGTCCACGTTGGCCGGAAGGCCGACGCCGACGCGCCCGGCGACGTACTTCACGAGCGGCGAGTAATTCAGGATGAGGCGTTCCCGCAGGGTGGGATCCCCCGAGCGCTTGAAGTCGCTCCAGAGGTTCTCCAGCGCACGGTTGGAAGCGCCACCGTCCTCGACGGTGACGGCCGGTCCGTCCTGGGACGCGGACGCGGTGGCGCTCTTACGCCCTGGGATTTGCTTGGGCATGCGTGGCCTTGTGTCGTTCCACGGAGACGTGCGTGCAGATCTGAGTTCTCGCGAGCGTAGCGTGACCTGACGACTCCCGAGCGCTACGAATATCCCGTCGGGCACAATTCGGCCGGATCGCGGCGCGGTGACCCGGATCGCCCGGATCGCGCCCGACGGATCCAGGCGGCGGCGCGAAGGTGGTTTCCGCGCGGGTCGGGGGTGCCGGTCGCGGTGGTCGGGACGAGGGTTGGGCCCGATGGCGGGCGGCGCCCCGGGTCCGGCCCGCGCGGGGCCGCCCACCGGCGCCGATCCACCGATCGGGGGTGCCCGCGGGCGGGCCGGGGCGGGGCGGCGTGCGCGCGTGCGCGACCGGGCTCGGCGTCCGCGCCGTGGCGCGCCCGGGTACGGCGGTCGCACCGACCCGGACGGGTGTACCCGCCGCGTCGGATGCGGGCACGGGGGTCGACGCGGCCACGAGGTCACCGGCCGGTACGGGCGTGTCGTCGAACGTCGCGGCGACGCCACCCGGGCACGCGCGTTCGAGGGGAGCGGGGTCGACGCCGTCCCGAGCGCGCGGGCGCCCGCCGCGGTGGTGGAGCCGGGCCCCGCCCGTCGGTCGGGCGGGCGCGGTCGGCGGCGGGGCGATCCGATCGGGGCGGCCGGTGTCCCTTGCCTCTGCCGCGGCCTCTTCTTCCTCGGCCGCGGCCTCGGCCACGCTCTCGTCGGTCACGGGGTATGGCACCTCCTCGATTGGGCCTCCCCTCACGGTGATGATCACTGCCGCCCCAGGTCAAGCACCGCCACGGCGACGCCACCCCTTCGAGGTGCGATCGACCAGTTCGCGGGCGACCAGCACATCCAGATGGCGGCGGGTGGCGGCGGGCGCCAGGCCGGCCTCGCGGGCGATCCGCGCCGTGGACGCGGCACCGCGGGTCGGCACCGCCTCCAGGATCCGGCGCGTGATCGGCGCCGGATCGTCGCCCGGCCGGAGGGGACCGGACAACACCGGCGCGAGGTCGTCACCGATCAGCCCCACCTGCTCGATCACCTCGGCCGCCCGGGTGACCAGCACCGAACCCGGCTCGCGCAACAACGCGTGCACCCCGGCCGAACTCGGCGAGCCGACCGGCCCCGGCACCCCCATCACCTGGCGGCCCAGCCGCGCCGCCCGACGCGCGCTGATCAGCGCCCCACTGCGCAGCGCCGCCTCGACCACCACCGTGCCCCGGGTCAGCGCCGCGATCACCCGATTGCGCTCGACGAAGCGGTATCGGGTGGGGTGCGCCCCCGGCGGCAGCTCGGTGACCACGGTGCCCTCCTCGGCGATCCGGGTGAGCAGCCGCTCGTGTCCGCGTGGATAGTGCACGTCGATCCCGCACGCGAGCACCGCGACGGTGGGGCCGGCCACCACGAGCGCGCCGCGATGTGCGGCGGCGTCCACCCCGTAGGCGCCGCCCGAGACCACCGTCCAGCCCGCCTCGGCCAGGTCGGCGGCCAGCGTCGCGGCCACGTGCGCGCCGTAGTCGGTGCAGGCCCGCGCGCCCACGACCGCCACCGAGCGCAACGCGGCGAGCCGCAGCGTGGCCGCGCCGCGCACCCACAGGCCCAGTGGCCGGGTGTCCCCCAGGTCGTCGAGCTGGGTGGGCCAGCCCGGGTCGCCGGGGACCACGAAGTCGCCACCGAGCCCGGCGATCCGCGCCAGGTCGTGCTCCGGGTCGTCGTGCCCGCCCAGTCGGACCCGGTAGCCGGCCGGATCCCGCCGGGCCAACTCGACCGGCAACGCGCGGCCCGCCCGCAGGTCGGCCAACAACCGGGCGGCGCCGTGGACCCGCACCGCGCGGCCGAACGCCTCGTCGCCCGGCTCCACCAGCCGGGTCAGCGCGGCCCGGGCCGACCGTTCCGCCGCGGCATCCCGAGCCGGCGGGTCCGGCTCGGCCCAGGGCAGCGGATCCGGCGCCCTCACGACGCGGGCTCGCCGTCGCCCGCCGAGTCGCCCCGGACGATCCCGGTCCGCAGCTCCAGCGCGGTGTCCAGATCGGCCCGCCCGGGCCGCTCGCGCCCGCGCAGGTCGGCGACGGTCCAGGCGACCCGCAACACCCGATCCAGGCCCCGGGCGGTGAGCAGCCCACGCTCCATGTCCCGGGCCGCCCGATCCAGCGCGTCCGGCTCGACGCTCCAGCGGGTCCGCAGCTCGCGCCCGGGCACCTCGGCGTTGACCGCCCACCCGGTCCCGGCCAGTCGCCGCGCCGCCCGCTCCCGGGCCGCCAGCACCCGTGCGGCCACCACCGCGGACCGCTCCCCCGACCCCTCGGGCGCGAACAACTCGGCCCGGGAGACGGCGTCCACGGTGACCCGCACATCGATCCGGTCCATCAGCGGCCCGGACAGCCGGGAGAGGTACTTGTGCCGCATCAGCACCGAGCAGGTGCAGTCCAGGCCGCGCCCGGAGAACCGCCCGCACGGACACGGGTTGGCCGCCATCACCAGCAGGAACCGGGCCGGGAAACACAACATCCCCCCACTGCGGGCGACGGTGACCGTGCCCGACTCCAACGGCTGCCGCAGCGCGTCGAGCACCCGCCCGGAGAACTCCGGACTTATGTTCAGCCTTCACTACTGTCGCAGTTGCCCCACCAGCACCGATGAGTGCGACAGATGAAGAGGAACAGCACGTGTACATGTTCAAGACCTCGATGGAGCGGGCCGCAGAGATACCCGGCCTCGAGGGGAATCCCACCGCGGTGCTCGAGCGGGCGGACGTACGGGACGGCCTACCGTTCCTGCTCGGGCCCGACGGCACCTACGATCTGCAACTGAACCGCTTCCTGCGTGAGTTGGGCGACTGGGGTGTCCGGTCGATGGCCAGCGTCGAGGCGTACGCCCGGGATCTGATGCTGTTCTGCCGGTTCCTGCACGAGCACCGCGGCGGCCGGACGATCTGGGAAGCCGACCAGCAGGACTTGTTGGCCTATCGACGCGCCCGCCGGCGGACGCCCGGCTACGAGATCGCGGCGTCGACCTGGAATCGCTTCCTCGCCGCTCTCGACAAGTGGGTCGCCTGGGCGCTCTACGAGCGGCTGCTGAGCGCGGAGCCGTTCCGCTTGGTGGAGAAGACCGTCCGGACGCCGCGCGGACTCGCGGTGGTACGCACGAACGCGTTGCGGGAGGTCGACGAGGAGTCCGGGGCGGTGGAGTTCCTGCCGTTCGAGGACTACCTGCTCTGGCGGGACGTCGGGCTGCGCGGCCTGTTGCCCTCGGGCCGGCCGGATCCGTCCTGGCGGGGCCGGCACGGGGAACGCAACTCCGTCTTCGCGGACTTGCTGGTCGGCACCGGGGTGCGGCTGATGGAGGGCAGCAGCCTGTTGGTCACCGAGCTGCCGGCGGTGGTGGACGGCCGGCGGACCGGGGCGGTGCATCTGCCGTCGAGCATCACCAAGCGCCGTCGGGCCCGGACGGTCTACGCCTCGCGGCGCGTGTTGCGCGGTCTTCACCACTACGTCGAGATCGAGCGGGACGAACTCGTACGACGCAAGGCCGCCGCCGGTGCCTACGGGTCACGGTCCGGTTTGGGGGTGCGGTCGGCCGGGCGGCACGCTCTGGTCCTGGCCGACGGGAAGTCCAGGCCCTATTCGCGGTTGGACATCGAGGAACGGCGCTCGCTGGGGCACGTGGGCGGGTCCACGCCCGGGGCGCCGTTGTGGTTGTGGTTGGGGGAGGACGGGACACCGCTGACGCGGTCGGCATGGCAGGCGGTCTTCCGCGCGGCGAACGAGCGATGCGCCCGCTTCGGCCTGGACGTGAGGGCTCATCCGCATGCCCTGCGGCACACTTTCTCGGTCCATATGCTCGGGCTTTTGTTGCGGCAGACGGTGCGGGCGATGCGCCGCCAGCCCGGCGAGACGCTGATGAGCGAGCAGGTCAAGCGGGTGCTGATCGGTGATCCGCTCCGGCGGCTGCAGATGCTGCTCGGGCATCGGAACCGGGAGACGGTCTTCATCTATCTCGACGTCCTGGACGAGGCCCAGGAGATCGTCCTGGCCGCGCTGCGCGAGTGGGACGACGAGAGCGAAGCGCTCTCCCGGGTCCGGCTGGAGGACGCGTCGTGAGCCGCCGCGGCCGCCGGGCCCGCCTGCCCGCAGTCGAGGACGTCCCGGCCGAGCCGGTGCCGGTGCCGGCCGTCGGGCCGGTGGTGTTCACCATGGCCTTCGTCGACGGCGAACGAGGGGTGGATCTGTCCGATCTTCCCCATCCGCGGCTGGTCCGGGCGATGGGCAAGGGCCTGCGGAGCCACGGCGAGGACGGCGCGATCACCACGGTGGGCTCCTTCGACCAGACCCTGCCCGCGGTTCGGCAGTTCGTCGCGTTCATCGCCGCCGCCGAACAGGGCCTGGCCGATCTGGGGCCCGAGGACGTGGAGGCGGAGCACATCGACGCCTTCGAGCAGGCTCTGGTCCTGCGGCCGGACATGTCGCAGGCCCGGGCCCAGGTCCTGATCGGCTACCTGGTCCGGATCCTGCGCAAGGCGCACGAGGCCGCACCGGGCGACTTCGACGACGACCTCGTGGTCCGCATCGGCTTCGCGGCCCGCTCGGCCTTCAGCGGGTATCGGCCGCTCGACGCCTATCCGCCCTCGGTGTTCGACGCGATCAAGGAGGCGGCCCTGGCGGACGTCCGCGAGATCCACCGCCGCATCACCGAGGGCGAACGGCTCGCGGGCACCGGCGAGGACCCCCGCACCGGCGGCTGGGGACGGTTGGAGAACGCGCTTTGGTGGGTGGCCAACCGCGGGCCGCTGACGACCGCGGACCTCCGGGACCACCCCAGCCCGTTGACCCGCCTCGGCGGCATCCGGGCGGTCAACCGGCGCCTGGACCCGGCGATCCACGACGTCCTGCCGTTCGTGGTCGCCCTGATCTGCCTGACCGGGATGGAGCCGGAGGCCGCGAAACGGCTGAAGGCCGACTGCCTGGTCAGCCCGGCCCGCGGATTCGTCAGCATCCGCTACCGCAAGCGCCGCAGCAAGGGACACGAGGCCAAGCAGATGCGGGTGAGCGACGGCGGGACGATCAACCTCCCCGGAGGGCTGCTGCGGTTGGCCCTGCGGGTGACCGATCGAGCACGACGCCGCATCGGCAGCGACGCCCTCTGGATCTGCCACGGCCAGTCCGGCACCCAGGAGACCTACCGCGACCTCGGCGCCCTGAACTTCCACCACCACGACTGGATGACCCGACACGGCCTGGACAGGCTCACCGACCGCGACGGCCGGCCGGTCCGCCTCGACCTGCGCAGGCTCCGCAAGAGCTTCAAGTCCCAGCACTACCTCAAGGCCGCCGGCGTCCTGGCCGACTTCGCCCAGGGCCACACACCCGAAACGGCGGCGGCCCATTACGCCGACATCGCCGCCCACGACGCGATCCACGACCAGGCCATCGAGAACGCCCTGGAACAGGCCCTGGAAGTGGCTCTGCCCCCGCCGACCGTCCTGGACGAGGACGGCACCCGGCTGGACGAGGACGGCCCCGACCCCACACCCGAACAAGTACACGCAGCCCTCAGCGGGGCCAGCGACGTCTTCCTCGCGTCCTGCCGCGACTTCCACGACTCGCCGTTCGGCAGCAAGGGCAAACCCTGCCCAGTCGCCCTCTGGGGCTGCCTGGAGTGCCCGAACGCGATCTTCACGGCCCGCCACCTGCCCCAGGTGCTGACCTTCCTGGACTTCATCGAACGCCAACGCGACGAACTGCCCGAAGCCGAGTGGAAGGTCCGCTACGGGCTGGCCTGGGAACGCGTCGTCCACGGCATCCGCAACCGCTTCGGCCGCGATCAACTGCTGACCGCCCAGGCCATCGCCGAGGGCGGCGAGGCCAAGCTCCTGCTGCCCATGGAATTCTGGAAGGGGATCGCATGACCGACACGGCCCGACGTCACGCGACATCGACACCACCGACGCCGGAATGCTGGGTGCTGCCCGAGGTGGTGACCACCACCGCGACCGGTCGCGGACCGCGCTTCGGCGACGACCTGTGGGATTTCACCCCGTTCGTCCCGCGAACCGTCACGACCGCCCGCCTGCGATTCCACCGCCTGAGCGATCCGATGGCCGCCCTCGGCGCCAAGGAGTACTTCCACTCGCGCATCACCCGGGTCATCCCGACCCGCCGGCGGTCCTCCGACACCGGCCGGCCCATGAAGCTGACCTGGGTGGGCAACGAATTCTCCCGCTACATGCTGATCGTCGACGCCCTGGCCGAGCTGGGGGTGACACGCCTGGCGGACGCCACACAGGACGACCTCGACACGGTGCTGAAGGCCTGGCTGGCCACGGTCAACCCCGGCACGATCCCCGGCGGACCCCACACCCCCGGTCGACGCAAGGAGGTCCTCGCCCCCAGAACCGTGAGCACCCGGATCAGCACGCTCCAACACATGGGCGCCCACCGGCGTTTCGTCACCGCCGACAAACTGTCCTTCGACCCCTGGCCCGGCCGCCCGGCCCTGCACCTGGTCAAGCACATCGGCGACGACGAGGAGAACGCCACCCCGCGCATCCCCGAACCGACCCTCGCGGCGACGCTCAAGGCCGCCGTCTTCTACATCTCCACGGCCGGCGCGGACATCCTGGCCGCGAAGACGGAACTCGCCCGACTCGCCGCCGCCACCCGGCCGCGGCTGGCCAGCGGCGAGGCCACGGCCCGACTCCGCGCGTTCGTCGAACGCCGCAGGGCCGAAGGCCGCGGGATCCCCGCCCTGCCGAAACGACTCTCCTACCGAGCCCCCGGCGCCCGCATCGTCGACGGAGTCGTCCAGGCGCCGAACTTCCTGATGATCTTCGCCATGGCCGACGTCGGCACCTGCTGGCACCGCAAGCAGATGCTGCTGGACGCCGCCGCGGAACTCGGTTACGAGGAAGGCGGCCTGGACGCACCGATGGCGCCCTGGCCCGAGACGGGCCGGCCCTGGCGGTCGCGGCTGAACAGCTCGCTCCTCGAGGTGGAGATCACGATGCTGAGGGTCGCCTGCTGGCTGGCGATCGCATACCTCTCGGGAATGCGCGACGTCGAAGTACGCGAACTCGCCCGCGACTGCGCGTTCACCGAGGAGGGCCAGGACGGCCGCACCCGGTTCAAACTCCGGGGCCGTGTCTTCAAGGGACGCCAGCTGGCCGGGGACGAGGCCGAGTGGGTCGTCCTGGAGATCGTCCACGACGCCGTCCGGATCCTGCGGCAGATCGACGACGACCCGACCCACCTGTTCGGTTACCGCTCGTTCCTGGGGCACCAGACCCTGCTCGACAATCTGCCGACACTCCTGAATGCGTTCCGCGACCACGTCAACGAGCTGTTCGGCACTTCGCAGGGCCCGTTCGTTCCCCTGGACGGCGACCGCTCGTGGAAGTTCACCACTCGGCAATTCCGTCGCAGTCTGGCCTGGCATATCGCCCATCAGCCCTTCGGCGTCGTGGCCGGCGCCCGGCAATACAAGCACGCCAAAATAGCCATGTTCGAAGGATATGCGGGCACTTCGGACTCGGGTTTCGCCGCCGAAGTCGCGGCCGAGGAAGCCGTCGCCATGCTCGACTACATCGAAGAACTCTACCGGGACTGGGACGCCGACAAGCCGTCCGGCGGCGGAGCCGCCGGACGCATCAACGCCGAGTTCGAACGCATCAGGCGCGAGCTCGGCGACCTGGCCGGCGCGGTCGCCGACGACCGCCGCCTTCGGACAATGCTCGGCCACCTGGCCAAGACCCTGCACCCCGGAGTGCTGAACGACTGCTTCTTTCGGGCGGCCACCGCAGTCTGCGTCAAACGAGCGAAGATCGTCGGCCGCCCGGTCCCCCAGCACAACATGTGCCTGAAGTGCCCCAACGCACGACGCTCAAGCGTCCACCTGCCCCGCCTGATCACCGCTCGCGATCAGGCCCTGGAACTCCACGGCAGATGCGGCGAGGCCGGACCGGTGCCCAAACTCCAAGACCTGGTGATCACCGAGTTCATCGGCGAACTCGACCAACTCATCCACGACCTCGAAGACGCACCGGAGCCCTCGCAGTGACCCGCGCAACCACCCAGGCCCGCTTGGACCAGGCCCTGAGCCGGCTCCTGGCCGGGCAGCCCACCGTCACCGACGGGGCCGTCAACGTCGCCAACCTCTGCCGAGAGGCAGGCGTCGGCCGCGACTCGTTCTATCGATCACCCCAGGAGTTCAAGGACCGCTTCAAGGCAGCGCTGGCCAACAGCACCGACAACCAACCCGAGGTCCTGCAACTGCGGACCAAGCTCGCCCGACTCAAGCACGAGAGCAAGGAGACCGGACGCAGACAGGCCGAGACGATCCAGGACCTCGAAGAGACGAACAAGATCTACGCGGACCACATACAGGTGCTGACCTTGGCCAACGCAGAACTCGCGGCCGAGAACCAGCGACTTCGCGCGCACATCAACCCCCGCGAAGGCAACGTGATGCGTCTCCCCAAGCGCTGATCAAACTGCGACAGCCGAGCAACTGCGACACCTTGACAGTTCACTTAACGGGCATCTCGTCCAGAAACAACACGCCCCGATGCGCCAGGGAGACCGCGCCCGGGCGGGGCAGGCCGTTGCCGCCGCCCACGATCGCGGGCATCGTGGCGCTGTGGTGCGGCGCGCAGAACGGCGGCGTGGTCACCAGCGGCAGGTCCGGGCGCAGCGTGCCGGCGATCGAGTGCACCGCGCTGACCTCCAGCGAGGACGGCCCGTCGAGCGCGGGCAGGATCCCGGGCAGCCGTTCGGCCAGCATCGTCTTGCCCGCTCCGGGGCTGCCGAGCAGGAACAGGTGGTGGCCGCCCGCCGCGCACACCTCCAGCGCCCGCCGGGCCCGGTCCTGTCCGGCGACATCCGCCAGGTCGGCCGGCTCCGCGCCAGCCGGCGTCGGGCCCGCGGCCAGGGTGCCGACCACGGCCAGTGGGTCCGGGCCCAGGCCGATGTCGGCCACCGCGCGTTCCGGCACCGGCACCGGTTCGCCGCGCAGCAGCGCGAGCAGGTGACGCAGCGAGGTCACCCCGCACACGGTGATCCCGGGCACCAGCTCGGCCTCGCCGGCCACCACGGCGGGCACCACGACCCGCGCGCAGCCCGCCGCGGCGGCGGCCATCACCGCCGGCAGCACCCCGCGCACCGGTCGCAGCCGCCCGTCCAGGCCCAGTTCGCCGATCATCACCAGGTCCTCGATCACCCGGGGGTCGAGCACGCCCGCCGCGGCCAGCACGGCGGCCGCGATCGGCAGATCGAACCCCGACCCGGTCTTGGGCACGGTCGCGGGCGACAGGCCCACCGTGAGCCGTCGCTGCGGCCACTCCTCGCCGCTGTTGACCAGCGCGGCGCGCACTCGCTCCTTGGACTCCACGAGGGTCTTGTCCGGCAATCCCACCAGAGTGAACGTGGTCACCCCGGGCTCCAGGTCGGCCTGCACCTCGACCACCACGCCGTCGACGCCCAGCAGGGTCACCGAGCGGGTCCGTGCGAAGCCCATGGTCAGCACACCCCCCGCACATGCTCGACCCGGGCCGCCCCGCGCGCGGCCGGGACCACGGCGACCAGATCGATCCGCACCTCGCCCCCCGGCGGGCCGACCGCCGGGTGGGCCAGCGACCAGCGCTGCGCGAGCACCCGCAGCCGCTGTGCCTTGACCGCGCCGACCGCCTCCAGCGGATGCTCGAAGCCGCCCGCCCGCCGGGTCTTGACCTCGCACACCACGAGCGTGGGCCCCTCCCGGGCGACGATGTCGATCTCACCGTCGCGACATCGCCAGTTGCGATCCAGGACGGCCATCCCGATCTCGATCAGATACCGGGCCGCGACCCGTTCGCCGTACCGCCCCACAGCGGTGTTCCGGGACTGCCGGGCCGGGCCGGCCCCCTCCCGTGCACTCGCGGGGCCGCTGCCCCGGTCTTCGCCGCCACCCGCACCGATTCGCACGACGACCACCTCCGGCACCGACAGTGCCGGGGCCGGAGGTGGTCGTGAGCGCGGGCCCGACCGGCTGTGGACGACTCGGTCGTTGTGGACGCCGCCCTTGCGGGTGGTGACCCGCGCCGGGTCCGCTCAGCCGCCGAATCCCTCGTTGCCCGAGGGCATCTCGAATTCGCTCTTGGTCAGTTCCTCGACGTTGACGTCCTTGAAGGTGAGGACTCGGACATTCTTCACGAATCGCGCGGGTCGATACATGTCCCACACCCACGCGTCCGCCATGGACAACTCGAAGAAGACCTCCCCGTCGGCCGACCTCACGTGCAGCTCGTACTGGTTGGTGAGGTAGAAGCGCCTTTCCGTCTCGATGACGTACTTGAAGAGACCGACGACGTCGCGGTACTCGCGGTAGAGCTGCAGCTCCATCTCGGTCTCGTACTTTTCGAGATCTTCCGCACTCATGCGCGCCCCTCGCTCCTGCGCTTCGCTGACGTCTCCCATTGTGTACCGGCGACCCTCGCGACCACCGGCGCACCATGGCACAACGGTCCGGGAGCCCACCTGCGGCCCGGATCGGCCGGCCGGATCCCGGGCGGCCCGCCGCCGCTCAGTCGTTCCACCACTCGAACGGCTCGTCGATCAGCTCGCCGGCCAGGAACGCCGCAAGCAGCTCGGGCAGCCGCCCGGGGTAGAACCGCACGGGGGCGGCCTTGATCTCGGCCGGCGACCACCACACCGCCTCCTGGTACTCGGCCAGCTCCTCGGCCGTCCACTGCGACCGGTCCTCGCCGACCGCGGGCGCCCGCTCGGCGATCCGGACCAGCACCACGAACTCGTGTTGCACCCGCCGATGCCCCGGGCGCGCCCAGGTCACACTCCGCCGCCAGGTGGGCGGGCCCACGTCGGCGGGGGCGATCCGCAGGCCGGTCTCCTCCCGAATCTCCCGGACCGCCGCGTCCACGTAGGTCTCCCCGGGATCGATGCCGCCGCCCGGCAGGTCGTACCACTGCGACGGGTCGGATTCGTCGACCCGGGTGCGAAACAGCAACACCCGATCGTCCGGATCGAGCAGCACCACACGCACGGCGCGGCGTTCCAGGTCGGGAACAAGGTCGGTGGGGTAGTCCGGAACGGGCTCCGGCACGTCTCCGGGCCATGACACGGGTTGAGTCGTCATCCACGGATTGTGCCCCGAACGCGCCCGGCCGGGGGGGCCCGGGCGAGGGGGCCCGGCCGGCCCCGCCCGGGCGCGGCGCCCCCGGGGCGGCCCGCGGGCGGGCGCCGGGGGGGGGGGGGGGGGGCCCCCCCGCGCG
>NZ_JBHZAV010000085.1:0-40620 GCF_042754445.1 Embleya sp. NPDC059213 | reverse complement strand
CTCCTGGACCCCGAGCACAGGCGAACGGGGCACCCATGGCGCGCGGCGACTCCAAGCGGCAACAACTCTCCCCCCGGGCGTCGACGTCGGCGCCGTCCTGCGCCGTGCGTGCCGCAGGCGGGTCGCCGGCAGCGCCGTCAGCGGCTCGGACGGCGGTCCTGGACCGGGTGATCGGCGTGATCGGCGCGCGCATGGAGGAGTTCACCGGGATCGGTGCCCGCGAGTGCGGTTTCCCGCTGCGTCCGTCGCAGGCCACCGGCGCTCGCGGCCGGCAACAGCGTGGTGCTCAAGGTCGACGAGAAGACGCCCATCGCGGCGCTGGAGTTGGCCGCGATCCTGCGTGATGCCGGGCTCCCGGCCGGTGCGTTCCATGTGATCACCGGTCCCGGGGAGACGGTCGGCGCGCACCTCGTCCGCCACCCGGACGTGCGCAAGGTGTCGTTCACCGGCTTACGACGAACCCGATCCGATACCCGCCGGATCCGTATACGGCGGAGGTATCGGACGGCGGTTCCACCGAGGCCCCGCGCCGGCTGGATGTCGCGGGTCGCGGCCCTTTCAGTCGGGGGTATGCGATCCGGATCGTGGCGGGAGGTGGATCGCTTCCATGGGGCAAAGTGATGCGGCGTCTTGCGCTTCGGTGTTCCACGGAGGCGCGTCGGGGTGGGGCTGGGCTTTGCCATCCGGGGATCGCGTGAAGTGGTTCGGGGCCGTGGCGGTGCAGATGCCTGAGGCGATGCATCGCGCGAGGTCTACGCGGGGGCGGGCCGGCGGCGGTTGTTCGGCGTTGCTCTCGGGGTCGGGGTCGGCGTCGGATTCGGCGTTGGGCTCGGCGTTGGGCTCGGGCATCGGGCTACCAGGTGATCGGGAGTGCGCGGGGAGCTCTGGTTTTGAGGCCGGATTTCCAGGTGGGTGGGCCGGCTTGACGCAGTGTCGGGAAACGGTGGAGCAGGGCGGTGACGGCTTCCTGGAGTTGTGCCCTGGCCAACTGGGCGCCGACGCAGTGGTGGACACCGTGGCCGAAGGCGAGGTGGGGGTTGGGAGTTCGGGTCAGGTCCAGGTCCTCGGGGTCGGGGAACACGGAATCGTCGTGGTTGGCCGCGGAGTTGACGGCCATCACGGCTTCGCCTTCGGCGATGCGGACGCCGGCGAGGGTCATGGGTTCGGTGGCCACGCGCAGGTTGGCCTGGACGTTGGTCTGGGCGTAGCGCAGGAGTTCCTCGACGGCCGTGGGCACCATTTCCGGCCGGTCGCGCAGCCGGCGGTAGTGGGTCGGGGTGTCGAGGAGGAGGTGGATCAGGCCGGCCAGGCGGTCGGCGGTGGTGCCGTAGCCGCCGGCCAGGAGGACGACGCAGAAGGAGATCAGTTCGTCCTCGGTGAGGCGCTCCTCGTGGTCGCGTGCGGCGATCAGGGCGCTGAGCATGTCGTCGGCCGGGTGGTTGCGTTTGGCCGCGATCAGGGTGGTCATGTAGCCGGTCATCTCGGTGACCGCGTCGGTGACGGCGGTGTCGGGTATCGCGGTGAGGCTGCGCAGCGCGTCGCACCAGGTGTCGAGGCGGTCGCCGTGCTCGCGTGGGGTGCCGAGCAGGTCGCAGATGACGGTGAGAGGCAGGGGGCGGCACAGGAGTGGGACGAGGTCGGCCGGGGGGCCGTGGTCGGTGAGGGTGTCGAGGAGGTCGGCGACCAGGCGGGCGATGTCGTGGCGCATCGCCTCGGCGCGGCGGGCGGTGAAGGCGGCGGCGACGAGTTTGCGCAGCCGGGTGTGCTCCGGCGGGTCGGCGGCCAGGATCGAGTCCGGCAGGGTGGGGACGGCGGCCATCCTGGGGCCCGGGCTGCGGGTGGCGCGGGTGCGGCTGAAGCGGGGGTCGCCCAGGACGGTGCGTACGTCCGCGTAGCGGGTGACCAGCCACGCGGGGTCGCCGCTGGGCAGTCGGATGCGGGCGCAGGGGTTGTCGCGGCGCAGCGCGGCGAACTCGGGGATGGGGCCGAGGCCGTCTTGGTGCGGGAACGGGAACGCGCAGGTGGGTGGCCCGGGTTCGATGGACGGTCGGTTCGGGTTCGGGTTCGGGTTCGGGTTCGGGTTCGGGTTCGGGTTCGGGTTCGGGTTCGGGGTGAAGGGTTGGGTTTGTTGACCTGTGCTCGTGTTTCGGGGGTCGGTGCCGGGCTCCGTCACGGCGTCTCCTCGGTGTCCCGTTCGTAGGCGGAGACGTGGTAGGTGCTGGCTTGTGTGAAGGGGTCGCCGGACCAGGTGCCCCGGCGGTGTTTGAGGCGCAGGCCGGATTGCCGGGCCGTCAGGTCGAGTTCGCCGGGCGACGCGTAGTGGAACGAGACGCGCAGGTGCCGGGTGCGGTCGGCTTCGTGGATGAGGTAGTGGGATCGGTAGGTCTGGGTGGCAGGGTCGATCCGGCGGTGGCACAGGATGAGGTGTTCGTCGGTTTCGGCGACGACTTCGGGGATGCCGGAGGCTGCGGCGACCGCCAGGGCTTCCGGGAGGTGCGCGTCGAAGACGAGGAGGCCGCCCGGTTCGAGGTGGGTCGCGGCGGCGGTGAGGCAGCGTTGTCGGGCGGCGCCGTCGGGGAGTTCGAAGAAGGTGCCGCCGGCGAGGTAGATCAGCGAGAAGGTGCCGGGGACCGGGACGGTGGCGAAGTCGCCCACGGTGATGGGGATGTCCTCGCCGCCGGGTTTGCCGCGCAGCCGGCGGATCATCGGCTCCGAGGCGTCGACGCCGTGGACGCGGATGCCGCGTGCGGCCAGGGGCAGTGCGATGCGGCCGGTGCCTACGCCCAGTTCCAGCACGGGGCCGGGGCCGGCGAGCGCGGCGAGGGTGTCCACGGTGGCGTCGGTGATTCCCGGTTTGCCGAACCAGCGGTCGTAGTCGGCCGCGTGAGCGTCGGCATAGTACGGGTGCGCGGGTGACTCGCGGGGGGTGGCGAGCGTGGCGGGGTGTATGGATGTGGTTCGGCGCGTGGTGGTGTGGGTCCTTGGCACATTGGCTCCTCAACGCGTGACGGCCCCGCTGCCGGGGCACTTCGGCGTTCGGGTGGGTCCGGCCGCCGATCCGATCCGGGGCCGGGGCGGTGTTCCGGGTCCGCTTTCGGTCGTTGCGCTCGGTCGGTCAACCGAAGGGGTGGGGTCCGCGTGGGGTCGTCGGTGTGTGCCGGTGCGCGTCGTCCGGCCCGGCGGGAAGCCCGGCGGCCCCGGGGGCGACGACCCGGATCACCGTCGCGCCGAGCGCGCGGGCCGGGCCCGCGGTGGTGTCCACGAGGACGATCTCGCGGCCCGTGTGCGCGGACAGGGCGTCGAGGCCGGAGGGCACGACGGGCGGCGTCGAGCCCGGTGGATGTGCCGTGCCCTCCTCGAACGGTCCCGCCTCAAAGGGCGGCACGTTCTGCCGCGTCGACCGCGTGGTCCATGAACTCAGGCTGTCCTGTACGTGATAGGCCCACAGGGCGTGTTGCACGGCCGTTTCCGGAGGGCTGCCGCCCCGCCACCGTTCCCAGGTGGCCCGGGCCACCGCCGTGTCCATGCTCCAGCGCACCATCAGGGCCTCGTAGGCCGCCTTCTCGATCAGCGTCGGCAGATCCGCCTCGGGGCCGCAGCGGGCGCCGAAGGACTGGCGGGTGCCATCGGGGGCGTGCAGGCAGACGACCACGCAGCGGGCGCCGTCGGGGGCTGCGAGGTCGAGGGTGGTGGTGAGCACGCCGAGTTCGGGCAGCAGCTTCGCCAGGGGCTCCGGCGGTCCGGCCGGAAGGAGCCGCACGGGTGGGGGGTCGAGGCCGTACCAGCTACGCCGCACCAGGTCGCGTTCGAGCACTTCCCAGGCGGCGTGTTCGGCGGCCGACGTCGGGTCGGGATGCGAGGCGACCCCGGTCGAGCCCGCACGCGGCCCCGGGTCGCAGCCGGTCGGCGGCCGGTGGTGCAGGAAGACGGCATCGGCGGGCAGGTAGGTTTCCTCGCCGCTGTCGAACCGGTGTCCCCGGACCCAGAGTCGCCGGGTCTCCCGGGCGGTCGGTGCGGTGTGCGGCGGCCGCGCTGGTGCCGGGTCGTCGCCGGCCGGGTCGAGCGCCGGGACACCCTTGCGACACAGTTCCGCGTACGTCCCGATCATGCTCGCGTCCGCTTCGGCGGCGCGGCCGGCCAGGATGTTGCCGACGCGTTCCAGGAGTTCGCCGCGCGCGCTCGCGGCGACGCGCTCGCGGTCGTGCCCCGCCGCGCTGCCGACCAGGATCGGTCGGCCGCCGGAGGCGTCGACGGCGTCGAAGTGCGGCGAGCGCGCCGCGATCCGCGCGAACACCGTGTCGGGGTCGCTGTCGTAGGGGCTGAACACCTGGGGATCCCACGCCGACTCGGGCATCACCCACGCACCCGAGTCGCCTCGACGACCGGGGCGACCTGGTCCAGCACGGCGAGGCCGTGATCGGTGAGCGCGTGCCGATACTCGACCAGGGTGCCCACGGCCTGGGTCGCGGATCGCTCCAGTTGCTCCAGGCGGGCCCGGATCGCGGCCGTGGCGCGCGTGCCGCCCGCACCGGTGCCCGCGTTCCCGCCCACGCCGGTGCCGGTGTCCAGGACGCGTCGGTACAGCAGCACGCTCCTGGCCAGCACCACCGCCTGTTGGAACAGACCGGTGAGCGGTCGCGGGTCGGCGCGCAGCGGGGTGGCCACCAGCGGGCCGTCGCCCTCGGCCGGACGCAGGAAGGGCTCGTCGGCGACCGACGCCGCGTTGCAGCGGGTGTGCGTTCCCTCGTGCACGAGCGCTTCGGCCAAGCGGACCGGGCCCGGCAGGCCGTCGGCGCCCGGCTCCAGGCGGTCGCGGCGCACGAACACCGCGCCGTGTACCGAGAAGTCGGTGAATCCGTCGATGGCCGCCCCGTGCAACAGGGCGATCTGGACCAGGATTTCTCGGAGTTCGGCGTTCGCCTCGGGCCAGGCGGCGGCGAGGAGCACGGTCGTCGCGTGCCATGTCTCGGTGTCCTGCGCCCGCCAGGCGACCGTGGTCGAGGTGCGTGCGGGTTCCGCGCCGTCCCCGTCTTCGTGCCCTTTCGGCTTCGGGATCGCCTTCAGGGCCCGGGCGACGCTGCGGTCCAGATGTGCGCGCGGGGCGACCAGGTCGACCGGCCAGGGGAGTTCGGCGGGTGGATCGGCGATGTCGGCTCTGGCGTGATCGAGCAGCCGGCCGAGGGCGGCGAGGCGCTGTGCGTCCGGTGGGTCCTTGTGCAGCACGCGCTGGGCGAGGTGGGCGGTCTCGACGACGGCGGGGTGGGTCGCCTCGTGAGGGGTCGCCACGAGGTCGGCTCGGGCCAGGACGGAGCGGGTCATCCGCGCCAACACCGCGCGCTCTCTCACGCTTTGCCCGGCATCTGGTTCCACGCGCATCGTGACTGCCTTCCCGTGATCCCGGTGCGGGAGCGGCGGACCGGCGATCGCCGATCCGCCGCGTGTCGGTCGGTCCGCCTCAGCTCGGCACGTCGACCATCAGGGCCAGTTCCGGCAGTTCCTCTTCCGAGATCAGTTCGATGTCGTCCTGCATATCGGACTCCCTTCGGTTGCCGGCTCCCCGCCGTCGGCGGCAAAGGCCGGGATCGTCATGCTGGGTCCCGACGGCGGCGAATACAAGAAGTCGTGAAGGTGTCGCGTTCCGTGGTGAGCGGAGTCGGTTCAGCCGGAATCCGCCTTGCGTGCATCGGGCCGAGCCGGGAAGGCCGAGCCCCGGGAAGGCACGCCCAGCAGCGAGTTCGCCGATCGGACCCGGGGCCGGTAGTACCGGAGCCGAACCCCGTCAACGCGGTATCCGGCCCGCTCGCTCGATCGAACCGCCGGAAAATTGGCCGGAAACGTCGGACCGCCCTCCCGCGCGGCGCGGCACAACCGCGCGGGCGGCGGCGCGAACGAGTGGGCGGGAGTCACGACGTCGTTTCTCGAAATCACCGGGCCGACAACAGCGTCACCACGTTGCGCGTCACGGTGCGCACCCGTTCGTCCAAGGGCAGGACCCGCGCCCAGTCGGTCGTGGCGGCGGTGAAGACCGTGCCGCCGTGTGTGTACAGACCCATGGTCGCGGCTCGGATTCCGCTCTCTCGCTCGCGAATCGGGTGGTACCAACCGGAGTTCGGGTCGGTGGGGAGTTCGGCGACGCCCAGGATCGTGAACCCCGCGGGACTCCGGTCCTCCCCCGTCGGCGCGAGCGTGCCGTCCGGGCCCCGACTCAGCGCGGCTCCGTCGCATTCGTAGCCGACCAGGGCGTGTTCGGCGCCGAGAACGTCGCCGTCGCGCAGTCCGGTGCCGGCGAACAGCGGGTGGTCGGCGTGGCGAACGGTCAGGCCCAGGCCGGTTCGGCGCCCGCTCCAGTGGCCGCCCGCGTTGCGGTAGCTGACGCCCGTGAGGGTGTTCTCCGGTGCGATCTCCCACCAGTGGCCGGGGACTTGGCGCAGCCCGTCCACGTCGGCGTGCACGGGGACGCCCGGCGGGTACTTGGCGCAGTGCAGGACGCTGCCGCCGGCGCCGACCGTGACCCGCCACCAGCAGGTGTTGGCGCCGAAGAAGGCGATGTTGCCGCCTCGGTCGCGAAAGGCGGTGACGTGTCGGCGGGTGGCGGCGCTCCAGTACTCGTCGTGGCCGACGGACAACAACAGGCGGTATCCGTCCAGGGGTCGGTACGACTCGTGCAGGTCGAGGTCGGTGCAGTAGTCGACCGCGAAGCCGGCGCCTTCGAGCCACGCGATGAACGGGGCGTCCCAGTGTGCGAACGTCTGACGCGGGGTGCGCGGGTCGTGCGCGTCGGGGTGCCCCTTGACCGGGCCGCCGATTCCCCCGCCGGGCCGACGCAGGCCGACGGACCTGGTTCCGCCGGGCGGTGCGACGCCGTCGTCGAATCGCGATCGATACAGGCTGCCACCGCCGCTCTCGTTGTAGGCGTGGTAGGTGAACAGCGGGACCTTGTACAGGATGCGTGCCCTGGTGGGGCCGCGCGGGGTGACCACGAACAGGATCCGCGCGTGGCGCGCGTCCAGTGTTTCGGCCCGATCGAACGCGGGGTACGGCGGCGTGTCGGCCGCGGCGTGGAGCACGGCGAGGTACACGCCCGAGGGCCAGTCGCCGGGAACGGGGAAGTCGTACGCGGGCCAACGCCAGTCCCCTTCGGGTCGACCGTCGGGCGCGAAGCGGCCCTCGCCCGCCAACCGACCCATGTAGCGCAGCCCCACGCCGCAGCGGTAGAAGTCCGCTCGGAACCTGCGGGCCCGGGTCGAGACATGCAGCCGGAGGGTGTCGCCGGCCCGCACACCCGCCCGGGCGGGATAGCCGTCGACGCGCGGTCGGGTATCGGCGGCATCATCGGAGGATCCGGTGCCGTCGAACGTGTCGGACATACGCCTCCCACAGGTCGTTCGATCCGGCCCACCAGCACCGGCCGGCGCCGACGCATGCGGCGCCACTGCCTATCAGCCCCACCCTCGCGAAGACCACCGCGGCACCCGGATCCGGACGTTGTGCCGGGACCCGTGCCACGCCTACTCCATCGGACGGACACCGCCCACTCGCCCTTGGCACGCCTGTGATCACCCGGCCGCACCCGTCGTACGCCCGTGACCACACCGCCCCTTCCCGCTTCGCTCGACCCCGACCGGTTATCACCCTCCCCCACGCGTCACTCTTGGCACTCGGGTGATCACGAGTGATGATGAGCCGGCGTCGCCGTCTCCGCGCGCATCCGAGCCCCACCCCTCGACGAAGGGCCGATCGGACATGCGCATCGCCTACCTGCACGGCGGCAGCATCCCCTCGCTCTGGGCCAACAACGTCCATGTCATGCGCATGTGCGACGCGTTCGCCTCGGCCGGGCACCAAATTCGCCTGTATGCCGCGCCCGGCACCCATCCGGTCGACGACGTGTACGCCTACTACGGGGTCAGGCATCGATTCCCGATCCACACCGTGCCGGTCCCCGAGTACACCCCCGCGGGATACCGGCACCGCGCCGAACGCGTCCGCGAACTGCTGGTCGAGGACGGTGTCCCCGACCTGATCTACGGCCGGGATCCCTACAGCCTCGCCGCCACCGCGGATCTGGCACCGTTCGTGTACGAGGTCCACCAACTGCGCGAGGACCTGTCCCCGCCCGAAACCGAACGGCACCTGCTCGCCCGGCCCCGGCTCGCCCGGGTCGTGGTGATCACCCACGCGCTCGCCCGCGACCTGCGGGCCAAGTACGCGGACCCGGCTCCGCTTCCGATCCTGATCAGCCCCGATTGCGCCGACCCGCCCCAACCGCCCACGGAGGTCGTGCGGTTGCCCGGTCGCCGGGACGTGCCCCGGGTCGGCTACGTGGGCCACCTCTACGACGGCCGCGGCATCGGCCTGATCCTCGACCTCGCCCACCGACTCCCGGACCTGGACTTCCACCTGGTCGGCGGCACACCCGAGGACCGAGAGCGCTGGGAACGGCCCGGCACCCCGGGCAACGTGTACTTCCACGGCCATCGGCCGCCGGCCGCGCTGCCCGGCTACTACCCGCTCTTCGACGTCGTGTTGGCGCCGTACGAGGAGAAGGTGTACGTGACGGGCAGGCTCGCGGAGACCGGTCGATGGACGTCCCCGATGAAGCTGTTCGAGTACATGTCCTACGGCCGGGCGATCGTCGCGTCCGACCTCCCGGTCCTGCACGAGGTGTTGACCGATCGGGTCAACTCCTTGATCCGACCACCCGACGACCCGGCCGCATGGGCCCACGCCGTCCGGGAGTTGATCGCCGATCCGGGGTTGCGCCGAGCCCTGGGCGCGGAGGCCCGACGGCAGGTCCTGGACCGGTACACCTGGCGCCATCGCGCCGACGCCGTACTGGCCGGCCTGGACCTACCGCACACGGTCGACGGCCCGAAAGCGCCCTGACCACACGCGGGCGAGCGAAGGTCGGGCGACCCGGGCCTCTGCCACGGTCGGGAATCACTCTTCGGTTGTCGGGCTGTCGAGCAGCCAGGTCACCGGCCGAGCGGGGTCCGGGTCGTAGCGACAGGACGCTCCGGTGTGAATGGTGTCGCGCAGCAGCCGCGCGAGCGGGGCATCGTGGAGCTCGATCCGGTCGAGGGTCGACGCGATCGCCTTGCGCACGGCGATTCTCGCTCGCTCGTGCGCGGAGGAGAAGCGTCGGCGTCGACCGCCGAGGCCGGTGGCGGTGCGTACCTCGGCGAGCAGGGCCTCGCGTTCGAGCCGCAATCGGTCGAGTCCGGCCTGGTCGGTCCACGACTCGGCTTCGTCCAGTTCGACGTCGATGGCACGCAGCCGGTCGTGGTAGGCCGCCAGAGCCTGTCTGTCGACCACTTCGGCCGTATCCGATTCGGTGACCACGCCGGCATGACCCGGTGCCGCGGCGGACAGGTCGAGCACGCTCGACTCGACGCCTGGGCTGCGGAGCAGTTCACGCAGGTAGAACAGTCCCTTGAGGTCCGGCAGCACGACCGTCGTGCCGTCGGCGCCGACGACCCAGCCGAGTGCGCCGTCCCGATGCAGGTGCACGGTGACGGGAGGGGCCGGCCGCATCGCCGCTGCGGGGGCGATCAGCCGGTCCCGCCACCAGGCGGCCCCGATTCGCCGGTAGGCGGATGCCGCGTTGTCGCGCCACCGCGTCGCGGCGGGCCCGCCGAGTGCTTGTTCGGCGCGGTGGAGGTAGTCGTCGACCACGCCGTGGAAGGTCACCGCACCGGCGTTGAGCACCGCTCGGCCGGCAAAGGGTTCCAGCAGGCGGACACCGTCGGCCACGATGGCGTCGCTGTGCAGCGTGGCGGCGACCTCGACCAGCGAAGTGACGGTGAGCAGGAAGTCGACATCGCGGGCCACGGTCCCCAGCCCGGCGCCGGTGAGCCGGTGCAAGAGCTGCCGCGCACGGTCGGGTTCGTCTGCGGCGAGCCAGAGCACCGCGGCTTCGGCGGACACCGAGGGCACCCCCTCGCCCGCACCGTACGCCTCGAACGCGGCGGCCTCGCTCCGCAGGGTCGCGGTGTCACCGATCTGTCGTGCCCGGGCGGCAACGAGACTGTGCACGACCGCCTCCCGGTCCGGCTCGGCGGCCTTGCCGCCCAGGTCGTGGGTGATCGCGATGAGCCGATCGGCTGTGTCGAGGTCGCCGGTGACAAGGGCGTGCATGGCCCGGCGGGACGCGGCGAAGAAGGCGGCGCGGGCCGAGCCCGACTCCTCGGCGATGATGTCGAGCGCCCGAAGCCGGCGCTGTACGGCGACCACGTCCAGGCATTCCCACGCGGTGGTCAGACACCACAGCTGAGCGGTCAGCCGCTGTGCGGGATCGATGAGGTGGGCCGCGACGTCGGCCAGACGCGCCGAGAGGGCCGGCCGTTCGGCGAAGTCGTCCGGCCCCCAGTTTGCGAGCAGCGCGGCGTCGAGGGCGTCGGCGACGATCTCGGGGTCACCCAGGCGGTCGGCGATCGTGACCGCTTCCCGGGCGAATGCCACCGCTCGCCGGGCCTCGCCTCCGTAGGCCCACGCCCGCGCGAGCGCGGCGGCGAGTCGGCAGCGGCTCGCCGGCCCGACCGCGACCGTGTACGCCTCGTGAATCAGGGCGGGCACCTGACCCGCATCTGTGCCGAAGTACTGACTCGACGGCAGTCTCAGCGCCGCCGCGGCCATACCTTCGGCGTCACCGTTGTCGCGGGCCTCGTAATAAGCCGCCAGCAGTTCCGCCCGGGCGGCGGCGACCTTGTCGGCCGCAGACTCCATGATCGGATCATACTGCGGCCCGACCCGCGGTCACGGTTTGTGCAGGTGTACGGACCTGGCGTGTTCCGTGACGCGGGCTCGATCCCAGTCGCCGGTGCAGTACACCGAGAGCTGCGAGATCGACCCGTCGATCACGTCGGCGCGGAACAACTCCCGGCAGTACCAGGATTCGTCGTCCTGCTCCCACTGTTCCTCGACTTCCAGGACGAAGCCCGTCGTCGTGGCGTCGAACCGCGACCGGGGCACCCGACCGGCGCCGGGGTGCCCGGCCTTGCGCAGCGCGACGAGGTCGTCGATTCCCCGTGCCTGCAGGCGCCACTGCGGCAGCGTGAAGTCGCAGAACGCGTCCGGCGCGAACAGGCCCGCCGGCGGGATCCCCGTTTCGAGAAAGGTGACGAGCCGGTCGGCCAACTCGTGCTGCGTGGTGTCGACGATCCGCTGGTCGAGGTCGACGTACCGGCCCTGGACGACCGGCGCGTCGACGAGGACCGGAGCCTCGTCCTTGTGTGTTGGCGACATGACGTCCTCCTCGGCGATTGTGCTGTCACCGAGAAGGCGTGACACGAAGGCATCACATCGTGACGTCACGCCGCAGGAGTTGCCCGGACCCGGGCTGTCGGCGGCACGTCGTGCGAGGTCGGCAGTTCCCGTCCCAGGCATGCGAGCGGGGATGAAGCCATCACCACCGGGGACGACATCATGCCCGCGGCCGTTACCAACAGGCTGGTGCGCAGCCCCCACTCCTCACGATATCGCCGGCGACGAAACGCAGGCCGGCTCCTCGTGGGTGACTCGCTGCGTCAAAACCCTGGCCTCGGCCGGCCCGACACGAAAGACGCTCCCGCTCGCATCTCGCGCAAACCTGGGACCTGCCAGTATGAGCATGTTCGGGTCGGTTCTCGTGGCTTGGAGGCTTGATGCGTGCAGGTGTCGTGGTTGCCGCTCGCCCCGGTGTGGAGGATCTCGCCGTGCGGGCCGAGGAATTGGGCCTGCACAGCTTCTGGGTGAACGACACCCCGATGGTCCACGGTGACCCCTTCGTCGCCTTGAGCCTGTGTGCGAAGGCCACTCGGCGCATCAAGCTGGGTATCGGCGTGACCTCACCGGCGCTGCGCTCGGCCCCGGCCGCCGCGAGCGGGATCGCCGGTCTCAACGCCTTGGCGCCGGGCCGGATCATCTGCGGGGTGGGCACCGGGAACACCGCCCGTCGCACCTTGGGCATGCCGCCGACCACGACGTCCGCGTTGGAGGGATTCACCGCGGGGTTGCAGGATCTGTGTGCCGGGCGTTCGACCGAGTACCGCGAAGGTGACCGGGTCCGCGACATCCGGTTCCTCCACGCCGGGGCGCACGTGAACACCACCGATCCCATCGAGTTCGTCGTGGCCGCGCTCGGATCCAAGGCCGCTGCCGTCGCCGGCCGCCGCGGTACCGGCCTGATCTCCTTCGGCCTGCTCGAACCGACCGCCTGGCGCGCACTCCAGGACGCCCGCCGCCAAGCCGTTCACGGCACGTCCCGCGACCCCGACTCCCCCGTGAACTCCTACGTGGTCACCTCGCTCCACCTGCTGCACGAGAACGAGGATCCGCACGGCGACGCGGCTCGGGATGCGACAGGTCACCTCGTCCTGTCGTTTCTGAACTACGCCGCGGACGCGCCCGCCTTCGCAGAGCAACTCGGCCCCGATGAACGCGAGGCGGTTCGTGAACTCCTGGTCCGGCGTGGCACCACCGCCGTCGCGCCGGACCGGTACACCAAGCTCTACCCCAACTACCTCGGGCGCATCGCGCCGCAGGACCGGGACCTGGTTCTACCCTCGCTGATGGACATCCTGGCCCTGATCGGCACACGCGACGATGTCCTCACCCGCATCACTGCCCTGGAACAGGCAGGCGTCGACGAACTCCTCATCCAACCGGTGGTCGACCCGCCCACCGAAATGGCCCGACTCGCCGAGCTCCTCACCTGAGCACGCCGCTCGCCCGCACCACCGCCCCGGCTACCGACCTCGATTCCGTCGGCCGACTCCGGGCCGGCAGTGGTCGCCATTCGTACCCGTATGTCCCAGGCCGTCGCGGCCTACCACTACGCTCTGGGCGAGGGATGGGGCGAGAGACTGGCCGAGGAGTACGCGCAGCCGGTCTACGAGAGGTGCACGCGGTAGCGCCGCCGGCCGGCGGTCCGTGCGATCCGGCGTAGGCCACCGGTCTGCCGTGCCGCATGGGCGCGGCAGGTGCCCGCCCGGCGAGACGAAAGCGCGACGCGACCCCGCCATCGCTTCCCGGCGGGGTCGCGCCGTGTCGGGTGTGTCCACCCCCGCCGCCCGGGCGGCGCAGCGCCCTGCGGCGAAGGTCGATCCCGCCGCGGTGTACGCGATCACCGTGCGCGAGGTCGAGCATGGACCGAGCGGGCCCCGAGCGGAGGAAGTCGGCCCGATGGCCGCCGGTTCCCGGATGTGCCAATGCGCACGGCACGCGCGGATTGGTCAACCACTCGCGTTTCGTCGCCGGCGGTGGATGAGATCGGCGACAGCCGCGGTCCGGCTCAGGTGGGGCGAGTGACTGCTCTCCCATGTCTCCGAGGCCGAGCAACGGGCCGCGAAGCGCCCGACCAGTGGAGCCGCGATGGCACGGTCGTCGCGGGCGGCGACATAGAGCGAGGGTGTGTCGCGCCAGCTCACGTGGCCGGGTGTGGCCCCGAAGATCGAGGGCGGTTCCGGACGCAGCAGCTCGATCGCGCGGGTGGCCGCCGCTTCGTCGACGTCACCGTAGAGGTTCTTTCGAGCATCCTCGGGATCGAGTCGAAGCCGCCCGTTGTCGTCGAGGGTGGCGAGCAGCCCTTCGACGGGGGCACCGGTTTCCTTCGCGACTTCCTCCAGGAGTTGCGCGGGTGACTCACCGACATCGAGAAGCCAACCGGCCAGGAAGATCAGTCCCGCCGCGCCGCGTACCGTTCCGGCGGTCAC
Source organism: Embleya sp. NPDC059213 (assembly GCF_042754445.1). Classification (NCBI taxonomy): domain Bacteria; kingdom Bacillati; phylum Actinomycetota; class Actinomycetes; order Kitasatosporales; family Streptomycetaceae; genus Embleya; species Embleya sp. NPDC059213. Next base: position 26,929 of record NZ_JBHZAV010000085.1, on the reverse strand, counting down.
ACCTCCGAAGGAGTGCCCGACCACCAGCGGAGGCTGTTCGGAGGCGGTGACGATGTCCTCGACCAGGGCGGTGCCGTCGGCCAACGACAGCTCGTGGAGGTCGGGCACTTCCACACTCAGATCTCGGGAGCGCAGCAGCCCGACCAGGTCATCGTAGTGAGCCGGTTGATGCCAGGCACCGTGCAGGATGATCACGTCGGTCATGCCCGCAGGCTACTCCGGGTCGACCGCCAGCGTTGGCCTCCGCGCCCCCGGGCGCCGTCATGCCCTTCGTCGTATTGGCCTGATCCGCACGGTGGTTCACCCGAATCGACGCAGCGGCGACCAGCGTCGAGCGAAGCGGCAGGACGGCATCGCACCCGACGAAGTCGGCATCGGCGGCGAAGGCGCGCTCGGCGCCGGACGGCAACCCGGTGACGGTCGGGACCGCGCGACGGCCCACGGAAGCTCGAATCCCGGGAGGACACGCCGGAGTTGCCGACCGAGGCCGCGGCGTACCCCCGTTGCCCGCCTGCGTCGGCCCCGGACATGGCGGATGACTGTTCCTCTCGCAGCATGTGATGAAACGATGACGACCCCTCCGGGGAGGGATTCCAGCGGCTCTACTGAACGGCATGAACAGCACAACCAACCCCTCCACCCGCCGTCGGCGCCCTGTCCGGCTGACCATGGGAATCGCCCTCGTCACCGCGACGGGGCTCCTCGGACTCACCGCCTGCGACGACTCGGACAAGCAACGCGGGGCCGCCGACGGCCGATCCGATTCGACCGTATCCTCGACCTCCGCCCCCGCCGGCACGGCCCGCGCCGGCCAGGAACCGTCCGGCGCCGGGAACAAGAACGCAAAGCTCGCCAAGCTGCTGTGGATGGGTGACTCCATCGGCGAAGTCGAGGCCCCCGCGCTCGGGGCGGCGATGAAGGCCAACGGCACGGAGTTCAAATCGATGGCGGCGGCCGGTGGCGGCGGTGTCATCGGCGAGGTGGCCCAATCCACCTGGGAAGAACTGCCGAAGGAACTCGGCTCCTTCGAACCGAACGTCGTCGTCTACCAGATCACGACCTACGACTGGGGCAAGGCGGCGGAACAACAAGCGAGTTACGAACGACTGGTCAAGACGGTGACCGACGCGGGCGCCGAACTCGTCATCGTCTCCGCGCCGCCGTTCAGAATCGACGACTTCTACAAGCGGCACGAGGCCGAGATCAAATCCGCCCCGAAGTCGGCCAAAGAGGTGGCGGACAAGCACCCGGGCAAGGTGCACTTCCTCGACGCCGCGGCCCTGTGGGGCACCGACAGCGCCGCTGCCAAGGCGCAGCGGAGCAACGACGGCATCCACTCCTGTCAGCAGGGTTCCGCCGCGTTCGCCAACTGGCTGGGCAAGGAACTCGGCAGGCAGTACTCCTTCGCACCGGCGGCGGTGGACCGCTGGGCCACCGGGTCGTGGACCGGCGACAAGGTGTACGGACGCCTCGGCTGCAAGTAGTCGACCCCGGGCGACGCGCTCGCCTCCCCGGCCAACACGATCGAGGGGCGGAACGGGCCCGGGCTCGTTCCGCCCCGCGTCTTTCGGAGAAATACCCCATGCCTGCGCAGACTTCCCCTCGGCGTATCCATCGGCGGGTTCCCACGCCGTCCGCGACGCCCAAGAGCCCGCTCACCTCCGTCAAAGCGCACATCGGACCGCTGGACGGTCTGCGCGGTGTGGCCGTCGCGGCGGTGTTGCTCTTTCACGCCGGAAACTTCGGCGGCGGCTTCCTGGGCGTCGACCTGTTCTTCGTGCTGTCCGGGTTCCTGATCACCGGACTGCTGCTCAAGGAGGCGGCGGCCGGGAACGGCCGCATCAACCTCATCGCGTTCTGGGGCCGGCGGGCGCGCCGCCTCCTGCCCGCGCTCGCCGCCATGGTGTCCGGTACCTCGTTGCTGGTGTGGGCCTTCGGCTCGCCCGCGCTGATCCGCAACGCGCTCGACGACGGTCCGTGGGTGGTGGCGAACCTCGCCAACTGGCACTTCATCGCGGACCGGATGGGCTACTGGAACTCCGGCGACACCCGCGTCTTCAGCCATCTGTGGAGCATCGCCGTCGAGGAGCAGTTCTATCTGTTCTGGCCGCTGCTCCTGGTTCTGGTGGCCCGGGGCCGGAACGCGGGCCGAAACGTCGCCGTCGTCGCGGCGACGGGAGCTCTCGCCTCGCTGGCCCTGATGCTCCATCTCGCCGATCCGATCGACAGTACCCGGGTGTACGAAGGCACCGACACTCGTGCCTTCTCCCTGCTGTTGGGCGCTGTGATGGCCACCGGACCGGCCACTCGCGCCGTGGCCCGACTGGGCGAGCGCCCGGCCGGGTGGCTCTCGTTGGCCCTGGTGTGCGGCATCGGCGGGTACTGGGTCCTGGCCGACGGCGAGGATTCCCCCTCACTGTTCCAGGGGGGAATGTTCCTGCACGCGCTGGCCGCCGCCCTCCTCATCTCCTGCCTCACCCGGGCGCCGGGTAGCCCCGTCGGCCGGGTCCTGGGCGGCGCTGCGCTGCGCTGGACCGGTCTGATCTCGTACAGCCTCTACCTGTGGCACTGGCCGGTCTATCTGCTGCTGGACGAGGAACACCTCGGCTTCTCGGGGTGGGGGCGGACGGCTGTCGTCGTGGCCGTTTCCGTTGCCGCCGCCGTACTTTCCAAGTTCCTGGTCGAGGATCCGATCCGCTTTCGGGCCCGTTGGGCGCATGGGCGGACCGGCGCCGTCGCCCTGGTGGCCACGTTCGCCGCGCTGGCGGCCCTGTGGGCGGGCATACCGGAGCCGAAGAGCGGCGCGACCTCTGTGGATGTCACCCGACTCACGGACGGATATTGAGAGTTCCACGAGGAGGCCGGCCGGTCGCTTGACCGGCCGGCCGCTTGGTTCGGGGGGTCTCGCGCACCGGGGCGGGGCGCGCATGTCGCGGGCCGGGGCGGGCCGTGTCGGTCGTCGAAGCAGGTTCACGCCTGCGGGAAGCTGTAGCGGTAACCCTGTTCGTCGAACCACGTCAGGAGCTTCTCGAGCGCCTGAAATGACTGTTCGCGATTGCCGCCCCCGTCGTGCATCAAAACGGTGGGGCCCTTGGTCAGTTGTTGTTGGACGCGGGTGACGATGGCGTCGACTCCGGGGCGCTGGTAGTCGCTCGGGTCGACGTTCCAACCGAGGGGGCGCATGCCGTGATCGGCGGCGATCCGGCGGCTTTCCGGGGTGAACGCGCCACCGGGTGCGCGGTAGTACCAGATCCGTCGGCCTCCGGACGCCTGGTCGATCATGTTCTTGGCGTCGAGGATCTCCTGCGTCTGGTAGTCGACGGGCTTCTTGTCCATGCCGGTGTCGTGATGCACCGAGTGGTTGCACAGGCGGTGGCCGGCGTCGACGATCCTGCCCAGCAGTTCGGGGTTGGCCTTGGCGTTGGGCCCCAGGACGCAGAACACGGCCTTGGCCTTGTGCTTTTCGAGCAGATCCAGGAAGCGGGGCGTCCACACGCCGTCCGGGCCGTCGTCGAGGGTGAGGTTGACCGACTTGCCGCCGTCCTCCGAGTGCCGCGAGATCGATGGATCGACCTTGCCGCTCTCCTTCGGACCCGGGCCGGTCGGCGATTCGACATCGGCGGCGCCCGGCACCGGGCGGGCCGCCTGGTGGGTGCCGCCGACGCGTCGGTTCGCCGCTGTGTCGGAGCCGCCACCGCAACTCGTGAGGGCGGCCGCGGTCACGACGAGGGCCATTGCCGCACCCGCGCCCCTCGCGATGTCGCCGCGACGTATTCCACCGATCGTCATGGGTATTCCTGTCTCGATATCCCGGGTCTTCGTTCGACTGCTCGCCGAGCCAAACACGTTCGGATATCGAAACCGGAGGCTGTCATCGTCTCGTCACATATCGCGCACGGATCCGTCATCCCGGGACCATACGGTGGTCAACGAGGCCCTGAGCCGCGCAAACAGGCGCCGACCCGCCCGCCGACCGGTTCGGCACGGGACCGGCACCCCGCAATCCGTCGTAAAGTCGAAGGGCACCGCAGCCTGCCGTCCATTGCCGCACCACACGGTCTTCGGACGGCCCGGACACAACCCCCGTAATCCTTATGATCCGCCGTGACGACTCAGCAGGGAATTGTCACCACCATGCCACGCGTATTGCTTATCGAAGACGATCCCGCAGTCCAAAGGGGCGTCGGCATCGCGCTTCGGCGGCGCGGCCACGAGGTCGCCGTCGCGCCCACCGGGGAGGCCGGACTCGCCACCCTGGAGGACTTTCGCCCCGATCTCGTCCTGCTGGACCTGATGTTGCCGGGCATGAACGGCCTGGAGGTGTGCCGCCGGATCCGGGAGCGACACCAACTCCCGATCATCATCCTCACCGCTCGCGGCGACGACATCGACGTCGTGGTCGGCCTGGAGGCGGGCGCGGACGACTACGTCGTCAAGCCGGCCGGCGGCGAGGTCCTGGGCGCCCGCGTCAAGGCGGCCCTGCGCCGCGCCGTTCCCGCCGACGCCGAGGACGCCACCGTCGCGGACCCGATGGCGCCGCAGGTCGACCGGTACGGCGATCTGACGATCGACCGGGCCGCGCTCATCGTGTCCAAGAACGGAACCGAGCTCACGCTCGCGCCCTCCGAACTCAAACTGCTGCTGTACCTGTCCGCCTCCTCCGGGCGCGTGTACAGCCGCGACCTCCTCCTCGAACGTGTCTGGGAGCACAGCTACGCCGGGGACGCCCGGTTGGTCGACGCGTGTGTGCTGCGCCTGCGCGGAAAGGTCGAGGACGACCCGCGCCGACCCCGCTACGTGCAGACGGTCCGCGGATTCGGTTACCGCTTCGGTCCGCTGTGACCGCCTCCGCCGCGCGTTCCGCGTCCCGGTCACCGCGAACCCTCGGACGCCGGTGGTCGCTGCGGGGTCTTCGTCCCCGGCTGGTCGTCGCCTTTCTCCTCGTCGCCGCGTTCAGCGCCCTGATCACCTCCGCGCTGACGTACGACAAGGCCCGCGACGCGATCCTGGACCGCACTCAGAGCGCCGCGACCGACGAACTGCGCGCCCAACTCGACTCGCGTGCACCCGACCTGCCGTATCCGCCCAGCACGGAGAGCCTGCTGGGGCTGACCGTCCTGCTCGACCGCGCGGGCACCCCGCGCGACTGGCACACGCACGTCTCGTACCAGGACGGCCCACTCGTCCCCGCCGAGGCGCCCGGCGATCCCGGCGCGATCACCGCGGCCCTGCGCTCCGCGGTGTTGCGGGAGAACGGCGCGGTGGCCCAGCGCGTCGCGCGCCCCGACGGCCCGTGGCTGGTCATCGGGATGCCGATCCTGCACGCGGGGCACGACGACACCCCCACCCGGATCGTGGTGTACGCCGAAATGTCCCTGCGCGGCGAGCAAGCCGACATCCACGCCCTGGTCACCGCGGCCCGCTACGGCGCGCTCCCCGCCGTCGGCCTCGCCCTCGTCCCGGCGCTCTTCGCCGCCGCGCACGTCCTTCGCCCGGTACGGCGGCTCCGCGCGGGAGCCCACCGCATCACCGAGGGCGACCTCGACACCCGCATCCCCGTCCGCGGCAACGACGAACTCGCGGACCTGACCGCGACGTTCAACACCATGGCCGACACCATCGAACGCGACGCCACCGAACTGCGCCGCCTCGAAGCCGGTGCCCGCCGGTTCGCCGCCGACGTCTCCCACGAACTGCGCACCCCCCTCGCGGCGATGGTCGCCGTCACCGAGGTCCTCGACGAGGACACCGCCCATCTGGACCCCGACACCTCCGAAGCGCTCCGACTGGTGGCCGAGGAGACCCGCAAACTCGCGCGCATGGTCGACGACCTCATGGAGATCTCGCGCTTCGACGCGGGCGCCGCCACCCTGCACACCGACGAGGTCGACGTCTCCACCTCGGTACGCCGGACCCTGCGAGCCCGCGGCTGGAGCGACCGGGTCGACACCGAACTCCCCGACGGGATCCGCGCCGTCCTGGACCCTCGACGCTTCGACGTCGCCCTCGCCAACCTGGTCGGCAACGCGCTGCGGCACGGCGGCGGCCCCGTCCGGGTCGTGCTGCGCCGCGCCGGCGACCGGATCGTGCTCGACGTCGTCGACCACGGTCCCGGCATCGATCCGGCCGTGCTCGCGCACATCTTCGACCGCTTCTACAAAGCCGACTCGGCCCGGACCCGATCCGACGGCAGCGGCCTGGGACTTGCCATCGCCCGCGAGAACATCCACCTGCACGGCGGTACCCTGCGGGCGGCCTCCACTGCGGGCGAGGGCACCGTGTTCACCATCGAACTCCCACTCGCACCGCCGGCCGCCGTGTCGGCTCCCCGACACCTCGACGGCATCGGCGCAGCCGGAACCGATCACGACGGCGAGCCCGCGTCGTCGGGCGAGGTCGGACACGAACGTCCGGAGGATCAGTGAAGCTCCCCACCACCGTGGTCGCCGCTCTCGTGGCCGCCCTCGTCGCCGGATGCGGCATCTCCACCACGACGCCACACGGAGTCGGGCCCCCGGCCAGCGGTGTTCCGCAAATCGGCGCCGTCCCCGACCGGGTCCGCCTGTTCTTCGTGTCTTTCGCCGGTGTGCAAGCGGTGTCCCGGCCCACCGAAACGCCTGTCGACCCGGGCGAAGCGATCACCCTGCTGTTGAAGGGACCGACCGAGGCCGAACGTCGGCAGGGACTGATGAGCGCCCTCGCGGATCTGGTCGGCCGGGTCGGCGTCGACACCGGCAACGGCAGCGTCACGCTCACGCTGCCCGTGGACGCCGCCCAGGTGCCCGTGGAGGCGATCCACCAACTCGTCTGCACTGCGGCCAACGCCCGCGTCCCGGGTGGTCGGGCCCCCACCGAGGTCGACGTCAGCTTCCACCAACTCGACTCGCCGAACAGGTTCGGTCCCTTGCACTGCACCGTCGCCGGCTATCTGGCGCAGCCCGAGACGCCGACTTCCCCGGCGAGCTTTTTCGGCTGAGGTCCACGGGTCCGGCTTCCCGATCGTGTGGTGGTCGGGGCGGTGGTCGGGGCGGTGGTCGGTGGTGTCGTCGCGGCCGTTGCACGAGGCGAGTACGCCGCCGCCCCGGGCTTGGGCGAGGGCCCGGTGGGCGCCCGAGGGACCGCTACGGCTGTCGGGTTTCGTCGGCGGGCTGCATGCGTTCGTGGCGGGTGTTGGTGCGTGGGGTGATGACCAGCAGGTCGCCCGGTTCCTCGACGGTCAGGCGATGCCAGCGGCCGGCCGGGACGATGTAGGACGTGCCCGCGGTCAGGGTCGCGACCGGTTCGCTGCCGCTGTCGTGGTCGCGCAGGTGGACGTGCACGATTCCGGAGAGCAGGCACAGGACTTCCTGGCCGTCGGGGTGTTGTTCCCATACGTCGGCGTGCACCGCGCGGTCGTCCGCGGCGTGGAAGGCCGTCACCGTCCACAGGCCGGGATCCCCGAGGCCCCGTCGTGGCCTCGCGTCGATCGTGCCGCCCTCTCGAAGTTGGATCACGGAGTCGAACAGGTCGAGGGGAGTTGTCGCGTTCATCGCCATCGGGCGGTCCTTCCGTCGGTCGCGTGATACTTTCCGAACATGTTCGGAAAGTATCACCGGCGTCGCGCGACTGTCGATCTCGCGCGCGGGCCGGGTCGGCCGCCGCGGTTCGCCCGGGATCGCGGAAGCCGCCATCATGGGGCGATGCCACCGCCTGCCTCGTCTTCCGGCCGTACCGGTCGCCCGCCCCGGACCTCCCGCGCGCAGATCATGACCGCGGCCCGTCGGCTCATCGACCGGGACGGCTGGGACAAGCTGACCATGCGCCGCCTGGCCGCGGAGGCCGGCGCCGCGCCGACCACGCTCTACCACCACTTCCGCGACCGGCACGACCTCCTGGCGCAGTTGCTGAGCGACTACGCCGACACGATCGTGCGCCCCGAACTCCCGGACGACCCCCGGGGGCGCATCCTCGCCGCCGCGACCCTCATGCACGACGTGTTGGCGGACCGGCCGTGGATCGTCGAGGTCCTCACCGCCGACGACGTGATCGGCGAATCGGCGCTGTGGATGGTCGAGGCGATCGTGGCGGGCGCGGTCGACTGCGGGTGCACCCCGGAGGAGGCGGTGGATCTCTACCGCGGCGTCTGGTACTTCACCGTCGGCGAGATCCTGGTCCGCGCCAATGCCGCGCGCCGCCGCGCCGAGGACGCCCATCGGCCCATCCGGCGCGACACGATCCTCGGTGAGGTCGACCCGGCTCGACTGCCGCACCTGGCCGCCCTCGCCGACCGCTGGCCCACGTTGGTCTCCCGGGACATCCACCCGCAGGGCCTGCGGGCGTTGGTCGACGGGCTGTTGCCGCGCGACCCGGACCACGACACGAACTCCGCGGCGGCGCGGGCACGTCGGTCCTGAGCAACCCGCCCACCCCACACCGTCGGCGGGGCGGGACCGACTCCCGCCCCATGATCGGAACACCGTCAGGCGACCACGCCGGATGGTGAACTCGCCCTGCCCGAAAGGGATTCGAGCCGAATCCGACCCCGCCGCGGCCGGCCGCACGACGCCGTATCACCCGATCGCCTTTTCAATGGTTCGCAAGGTAAGCCTTACCTGACTTGCTCGCTTCCGCGAAAGGCAACACCCCCATGCGCGCCCCCAAATCCGCCGTCGTCGCCCTCGTCTGCCTCTGCCTCACCGCACTGCTGCTCGGCGGTTGTTCCGCCGGTTCCGACAACTCGTTCGTCTCGCTCGCGGCGCCGCACATCGCCCGACGACTCGTACCCGGCACCGGCACCGACCCGGTCACCGCGGCCGCGGTCGGCGCGACGCTGCTCGTCGGCGCCGACTGGGTCGCGGCCTGCGCATTGCCGATCACCGTCCCCGTTTCCGCCGCCCCGGGACCGGCCGGCGGGTGCGTAGCGATGCCGCGGGACCGGCCGGGCACACGTGCCCTGCCCGTCGAAGACCTGCTGATGCCCCTCGCCGGTGCGATCCTGGGATACGTCGCCGCCCGCGCCGACCGGTGGATCGCCGCCGGTGGAGCGCGAACGACCGGCTCGGGCGGCGAAGCCCGGGCGTGGGACTCACGACCCTGGTACGCCCGGGGCGTCCGGCCCTGTGGCCTCGTCGTCGGGCACCCGAGACTTGTCCCGGCAGGCCGTCGGCCCGATCGGGCCGCGCGATCCACGGCGGGAGCGTCGAGATGGACGACCGTACCCACGTACCCGACAGGGCCACCGTCCCCGCACCGGCACCACAGGTTCGACCCGACCGATCCTGCCGCGCCGCCGGTCCGGCTCACCCGTCCCCCACATTCGGCCGCGTCGAGGGGCCGTAGGGAGAGATCGACATGACCAACACTTCCCCGAGCCCCGTCGACGTGAGGTCCCTGGCCGCGGCGGGCGGTGCGGCCCCCTCGCTCCACAACAGCCAGCCGTGGTTCTTCCGGCCCACGGTAGACGCAGGTGGACTCGCGGTGTTCGTCGACGGCAGGCGCGCGGTCCCGCTCACCGACCCGGCGGGCAGGGCCATGCACATCTCCGTCGGCGCGGCCGTGTTCAACCTGCGCGTCGCCGCGCTGCACCTGGGCCGGAAACCCGTGGTGACCCTGTCGTCGCACGACACCCCCGAGTTGCCGGCGGCCGTGCTGGACCTGAGCCAAGGCGCCGACGCCGCATATCCGTACGGCCCGGACCTGTACCCGGCGATCGCCGAACGGCACTCCAGCCGCCTGCCGTTCTCCAACCGCGACGTACCGGAGCGCGTCGTCGGTGATCTCATCGCCGCCGCCGAAGCCGAGGGCGCGGTCCTGGACGTGCTGGAGGAGGGCGACGCACGCCGCGTCCTGGATCTGACCGCCGAGGCCGAGCGGCGGACCGCGGCGGACGTCGCACGGCAGGCGGAGACCCGCACGTGGTTGCGCCTGGAGGCGCCCGCCACCGACGGCATCCCCCGTGCGGCCCTGGGACCACAGGACCACGATGCCCGGGTACCGGTCCGTGCCTTCACCGGACACCCGCCCACCTCGCCCGTGACGACACAGCGTTTCGAGGCGCTACCCCAAGTGGCAACCCTGACCACCCGCTTCGATCATCCGCAGGACTGGATGCGGGCGGGCCAGGCCATGGAGCGGGCCTGGCTGTTGGCGACCGTCCACGGCCTGCGCATGTCGGTCCTCCACCAAGCCGTGGAGTGGCCCGACACCCGCGCGAATCTGCGCGATCCGCGAACCGGCCCCGGGTACGTCCAGATGGTGCTGCGGATGGGATACGGGCCTCCCGGAGCCCCCACTCCTCGTCGCCCCGTGTCGGAGACGCTCGACCCGACCGACCCTTGGCGCGAATGACGACCCGAACGGAGGCGACACGACGCGGCCCCCGATCCGCCAAGGTCCGCCGGACAGGGCCCGGCCGCACCATCCCGAGTGGGGTGCGGATGTCCGCTCGCCCTCCGCTGCCCGGACCGGCGATACCGCCCGGGAGGGCCGGTCGACCCGGCCGACCGGGCCGAACGGCTCCGACGCTCCTCGGGTCTGCGACGCACCATGAAGGTGCAGGCCGGTTCGGCGTCCCGGGAAGGTGAGGGCAATGAGATTGACTCCGGTCCTGGCGACGGCGCCCACGCGTCGCGTCGGGCACATGTACGAGGAGGACGGCTGGAGCTGGGTGTGGGGGTCGATGATGATGCTGCTCCTGCTCGCGGCGATCGTCGCAGTGGTGTGGTTCTTGGTGCGAGGCACCTCACGTGGTCGCGGGCCCTCGGATTCGGCCGGCTCGTCGGCGACCGAGGTGCTGGCTCGGCGCTATGCCCGCGGCGAGATCGACACCGAGGAGTATCGCGAGCGTTTGGCGGTTCTGACCCCGGGGCCCAACCCACCGCGCGGGGGAAGGACGCGCGGCCGAGGTGGGCCGGACGTGCCGGGCGATTGACGGCCGCGGCCCCGCGGTGCGCGAAGTGGCGTACGGTCCGACACCCGTCCGGGCCCGGGCAACCGGGCCGGTAACCTCGGCGGCGCGGAAACGGGCGGTCGGGGAGTGGTGTCTGTGCGCGTGTTGGCGGGTCGGTACGAGCTTGTCCGTTTCGTTGGCCGGGGCGGTATGGGCGAAGTGTGGGAGGGCCGCGACCGGCGGATTCGACGGCGCGTCGCCGTCGCACTCCTGCCGCACGCGCAAGGCGACGCGGCCGGGGCGAAGCTGTTCCTGCGCGAGGCGCGCACCGCCGGGGCCCTGAACCATCCGGGCGTGGTCACCGTGTCGACACGGGCGAGGACGACGCCGACGGCACACTGTTCCTGGTCATGGAGTACGTCGACGGCCGGGACCTCGCCCGAGTGCTGCGCGCCGACGGGCCTCCGGCGGTGGCGGTCGCGGCCGACTGGGCGGCACAGGCCGCCGGTGCGCTCGCCCGTGCGCACGCGGAGGGCGTCGTCCACCGCGACCTGAAGCCCGCGAACCTCATGCTCGCCGCCGACGGAACCGTCAAGATCCCGGACTTCGGCATCGCCCGGTTCACGGAGACCACCAACCCGGCGAGCATGGTCATGGGGACGCTCGCGTACATGCCGCCGGAGCGGTTCCACGAGCACGGCGGGGACGCCCGCTCCGACCTGTACTCCTTCGGCTGCGTCCTGTACGCACTCCTCACCGGGGACGTCCCGTTCGGGACCACCGGGCCGGCAGCAACGATGAACGCGCACCTGCGGACCGTGCCGGAACCGCCGAGCAGGCGGCGGGACGGCGTGCCGGGCACGCTCGACGACCTGGTGCCGGCCCTGCTCGCCAAGGACCCGGCCGAGCGGCCCGCGTCGGCCGACGACGTACAGCGCCGCCTGCTCGCCGTCGTACCGCCTCCCGTTCCCTCGTGGTCGCCGACGGCGTGGTCTATGCCGGGAGCCTCGACGGCAACGTGTACGCGCTCGATGCCGCGAGCGGGGCCAAGCGGTTCGCGCCGCGAACGAGCGCTGCGGTCGGCAGGACCGTCGGGCACGCTGCTCCACGGGGGCGCACGCGTCGGGCTTGCGGCCGTCGGCTCATTCCGGGCCGTCACCGCTCTCCAGCATGTGCAGGGTCTTGTCGAGCCGGGCCTGCCTGGCCTCCGGCGTGAGAGCCTGGAGCAGCGGCAGGATCAGTAGGTAGCGTCCGGTCCTGTCGAGCGCCTCGAACGCCTTCCCGGCCGCCGGGTTCGCGTCGAGCACCGCCGCGAGATCGGGCGGTACGGTCGCCGTCTTCTGCGACGCGTAGGCCGCCGCCCATCGCCCGTCCTCCTGCGCCTTGCGCACCTCGGCCAACCCGGGTTCGCGCATCCGGCCTGCGGCCGTCAGCGTCGCCACCTTTTCCACATTCACTTGCGACCACAGGCTCTTGCGTCGACGTGGCACGTACTTCTGCAGGTAGTGCTGCTCGTCGAACGACCGCCGTTGCCCGGAGATCCAGCCGTAGCACAGCCCGACGTCGACCAATTCGTCATCGGTGACCGTCGGGATGCCGGACTTCTTCTTGGCTACCTTGATCCACACACCCTCGTGGCGCCCGTAGTTCTCGGCCAGCCAGCTCTCGAACGCCGCAGCGTCCGCAAAAGCGACGATCTCCGCGCCCGTGATCCCAGCCATGCGACCCAGGCTATCGCCCGCATGGCCGGAGCCGGTTTCAACAGGCGGAGTCCGCGCACCTCCTCGGGCGAATCGGCTCCCCGTCGGTCGCCACAGCGCAAACCCCGAAAACAGCCGAGGCCATCGCAGCCTTGGAGCTCGGACAGCGCGCGACGACCGACGCGGCGCCCGAACCGACGGCGGCGTAGCGGAGGGTGGTGTGGCGCGCGGCCCACCGGAAGCCCTGGGAGACGAGGTCGGCGAGGCTCACACGACGATCGTCGCGGCGGGGCGGCGCGAGGTCAGGGGTCGTCGCCCATGGTTGGTTGTGGCCGCATGCTTGCCAACGCGAGGAAGACCCACCACGGAATCACCACCAGGAACGCGGCGGTGCCGGCTGCCGGCAGGGCCACGGCCAGGCGCGCGGGCACGCCGTCGGGCGGCAGTGGAATGGCGAACCACGCCCAGCACACAGCCGCGAAGGCCGCCGCCGGAGGCCCCGCGCCGAGCAGCGACACCAGCCACGCGGGCGTTCGATGCGCGGCCGAGGTATCACGCCGGCGCATTTCGGTGACGGATCGGTGGATCAGCGCGAGCACCATTCTCGGCCCGAGAATCGGTATGCAGAGGAACCAGAGCTTCTTCCATAGGCGTTGCCGCACCCGCCGACCTCCGTAGCCCGGGATCTCCGCTCGGCCCCGCACGTCCGCCAACGCCCGGATCATCAGGGCCGTGCCATACCGCCGAAACGCCTCGGCCCAGGACAACGGCGCCGAGGTGGAGAAGGTTCGTGCCAGGTACCCGTGGGACGGCCGAAAGCGCACCAGGGCAACCGTTTCCCGCAGGCCCGAACACACGTCGTCGGGTATCTCCACGTCGAATCTCGGGCTCTGCGCCGACCACAGGCGCTCCAAATCGTCCGCCGCCGACAGATATCCGTGCCGCCGCAACTCACCGACCAGGGACGCCCATGACGACCGCTCGTTCCCGAACCGGCAGCTCGTCACCACCCCACGCGGCCTCGCCCCACCCGAAGGGCGCATCGGCGTGCTCATCCCCCACAGTCTGGCACCCGACCCGGCGCCGGCCGAGGCATCGAACGCAGGGAGCCGGACGGCGGATTCCGATGCGATCCCGCCCCGCCGCCCCGGTCGGCACCGCGACACCGGATCCGGCATCGGCGCAGCCGGCGCCGTCACGCGCACACCGAGCCGAGCCGGTCCACCGCAGCCGGAAGTTGCCCGCGACACCGGCCGCGGCGACGCGAAGCGAAACGAGATCGACCCAATGCAGGCCCCGGGCCCACTTACTCGCTATGGTTGGCCCACGGCCGAGAGGCGCTGCAACGGGTCACGGCCCGCCACGCTCGGCCCGTTCGACGATCAAGGGCGCCTCCCGACGTATGGGAGGTGGACTGGTGGAAAGATCGTCCGAGACCAGGTTGCGGGAGCTGCTGCGACAGCGGGTCGTCGTGCTGGACGGCGCCTGGGGCACCATGCTGCAGGGGGCCTCGCTCACGGCCGACGACTACCGGGGCAGCCTGATCACGGCAGACCACCCGAGGGACGTCACGGGTGACCCCGACCTGCTCAACCTGACCCGGCCGGACGTCATCCTCGACGTGCACCGGCAATACCTGGCGGCAGGCGCCGACATCACCACCACGAACACCTTCACCGCCACCGGGATCGGGCAGGCCGACTACGGCCTGGAGGGCCTGGTCCGGGAGATGAACGTGCAGGGCGCCCGGCTCGCCAGGCAGGCCGCCGACGAGTTCGGCGGACGCTTCGTCGCCGGCTCGGTCGGGCCGCTCAACGTGACCCTGTCGCTGTCCCCCAAGGTGGAGGACCCCGCCTATCGGGCCGTCTCCTACCAGCAGGTCTTCGACTCCTACGCCGAGCAGTTCCTGGCCCTGCAGGAGGGCGGCGTCGACCTCCTCCTGATCGAGACCATCTTCGACACGCTCAACGCCAAGGCCGCCATCGCCGCCGCCCGCGAGGTCACCCCCGATCTGCCCCTGTGGATCTCGGTGACCATCGTCGACCTCAGCGGACGAACCCTGTCGGGCCAGACCGTGGAGGCGTTCTGGAACTCCGTCGAACACGCGAACCCGCTGATCGTCGGCGTCAACTGCTCCCTCGGTGCGGACGAGATCCGCCCCCACCTGGCCGATCTCGCCCGCCTCGCCGGCACCCACGTCGCCTGCCACCCCAACGCGGGGCTGCCCAACGCCTTCGGCGGTTACGACCAGACCCCCGAGGAAACCGGGCAACTGCTCGGGGAGTTCGCCGCCTCGGGCATGGCCAACATCGTCGGTGGCTGCTGCGGCACCACCCCGGCACACATCGAGAGGATCGCCGGCGCCGTCGCGGGCCTGCCGCCGCGCACCGTCCCGCAGACCAGGCCCGCCACCAGGCTCAGCGGCCTCGAACCCTTCGAAATCGGGCCCGACACCGGCTTCGTGATGATCGGTGAGCGAACCAACGTCACCGGTTCGGCCAGGTTCCGCAAGCTGATCGAGGGCAACGACCACCAGGCGGCCGTCGCCGTCGCCCTGGAGCAGGTCCGCGGCGGCGCGAACCTGCTCGACGTCAACATGGACGCCGACCTGCTCGACAGCGAGCAGGCGATGACCACCTTCCTCAACCTCATCGCGACCGAGCCCGAGGCCGCCCGGATCCCGATCATGGTCGACAGCTCCCGCTGGAGCGTCCTGGAAGCGGGCCTCAAGTGCATCCAGGGCAAGGGAGTCGTCAACTCGATCAGCCTCAAGGAGGGCCCGGAACCCTTCCTCGCACAGGCCGCGACGATCAAGTCCTATGGCGCCGGCGTCGTCGTCATGGCCTTCGACGAGCAGGGCCAGGCCGACACCACCGAACGCAAGGTCGCCATCTGCGGCCGCGCCTACGACCTGCTGACCCAACAGGCCGGGATCGCCGCCGAGGACATCATCTTCGACCCCAACGTCCTGGCCGTCGCCACCGGCATCGCCGAACACAACGGCTACGCCAAAGCGTTCATCGACGCCCTTCCGCTGATCAAGGAACGCTGCCCGGGCGCACGCACCAGTGGCGGCATCTCCAACCTGTCCTTCTCCTTCCGCGGCAACGACATCATCCGCGAGGCCATGCATTCGGCGTTCCTGTTCCACGCCGTCACCGCGGGCCTGGACATGGGCATCGTCAACGCCGGCCAACTCGCCGTCTACCAGGACATCCCCGCCGAACTCCTGGAACTGGTCGAGGACGTGATCTTCGACCGGCGGCCGGACGCCACCGACCGGCTGGTCACCTTCGCCGGCACGGTCACCGGTTCCGGCACCCGCCGCGAGGTCGACCTGTCCTGGCGCGAGGCCCCGGTCGGGCAACGCCTCGCCCACGCGCTGGTGCACGGCATCATCGACTTCATCGAGGAGGACACCGAGGAGGCCCGCGGGCACGCGGCTCGACCGCTCGACGTGATCGAGGGCCCGCTGATGGACGGGATGAAGATCGTCGGTGACCTGTTCGGCTCCGGCAAGATGTTCCTGCCGCAGGTCGTCAAGAGCGCCCGGGTGATGAAGCGGTCCGTCGCCTACCTGGAGCCCTACATCGAGGCCGCCAAGGACGCCGCCGACACCGAACGCGGCAATGGCAAGGTCGTTCTCGCCACCGTCAAGGGCGACGTGCACGACATCGGCAAGAACATCGTCGGCGTGGTACTCGGCTGCAACAACTACGAGGTCGTCGACCTGGGCGTGATGGTCCCGGCCGCCACCATCCTGGACACCGCGATCTCCGAGGGCGCCGACGCCATCGGCCTGTCCGGCCTGATCACCCCGTCCCTGGACGAAATGGTCGCCGTGGCAAGCGAGATGCAGCGCAGGGGGCTGAAGATCCCGCTGCTGATCGGCGGCGCGACCACCTCGCGCCAGCACACGGCCGTCCGGATCGCGCCCGCCTACGACCACACCACCGTGCACGTCCTGGACGCCTCCCGCGTCGTCGGCGTCGTCTCCGACCTGCTGGACCCCACCCGCGCCGAAGTCCTGGACGCCGAGAACCGCACCGAGCAGGCCCGCCTGCGCGAACTGCACGAGACCAGGCAGAAGCAGCCCCTGCTCACCCTCGGCCAGGCCCGGGCCAACCCCGAGCGGGTCGACTTCACCGAGCTCCCGGTCCCGGCCTTCACCGGCGTTCGCACCGTTCGGCCGAGCCTGGCCGAGCTCCGCGCGATGATCGACTGGCAGTTCTTCTTCCTCGCCTGGGAGCTCAAGGGCAAGTACCCCGCCATCCTCGACCAACCCGTCGCGCGCGAGCTGTTCGACGAGGGCAACGCCCTGCTGGACGAGATCGTCGAGGGCGAGCTGCTCCAGGCACACGGCGCGTACGGATTCTGGCCCGCCCACTCCCGCGGCGACGACATCGTGCTCGACGACGCCCCTGTCGGGGTCGGCTTCCCGATGCTCCGGCAGCAGACCGCCAAGCCGGAAAACCGGGCCAACCGCTGCCTCGCCGACTACGTGGCACCCGAAGGCGACCACATCGGCGGTTTCGCGGTCTCCATCCAGGGCGCCGAGGCCCTGGCCGCCTCATTCGAGGCCGACCACGACGACTACAAGTCGATCATGGTGAAGGCACTCGCCGACCGCCTCGCCGAGGCCTTCGCCGAGCACCTCCACCTACGCGCACGTCGCGACTGGTTCGAGCCCGACGCCGACCCGGTCCTGGAGGACCTGCACGCCGAGCGGTTCCGCGGCATCCGGCCGGCACTCGGCTACCCGGCAAGCCCCGACCACAGTCTCAAGAAGCACCTGTTCGACCTGCTCGAAGCCGACAGGATCGGCATGGGCCTGACGACGTCGTTCGCGATGACCCCGGCGGCGAGCGTCAGCGGGCTGATCTTCGCCCACCCCGACGCGAAGTACTTCACCGTCGGACGGATCGGGCTCGACCAGACCGAGGACTACGCCCGCAGACGCGGCATGGACCTCCGGGAGGCGGAGGCCTGGCTCCGACCCAACCTCGCCTACGACCCCAGGTAGTCGACGACTGGGGACCGGGTGGAGAAGCAACGGAGGAGCAACGAAGGAGCCACGGTCGAGAGCCGGGATGGAAGGCGCACCGGCCCGGCCGTGGCAGGCGTGTGGCGCAGCGTCGGGCAACGTCACGACCGCCCGATGCTGCCGGGGGTGGGTTCGGCGAGGTGGCGCCGATGGTACGACCAGGTGACGGCCGCCAGGAGCGGGGGCCAGAGCACGAGCGGCAGATACAGCACGCCGAGCAGGTCGGCCCCGGAATCGGTCATGTCCTCGTGCGGGAGAGCCCACCAGAACAGGAACTGGGCCCACAACAGCACCAGAACCACCACCGCGCCGCACGCGATCCGGGTGACCGGTACCGGCTTCATCCTCCTGCCGCCCACGAACGGGACCCAGCGCGGCGGATATTCGCCCCAGGGCCGCACCAGAGCCAGGGTCAGCAGTGCCGCCGACTCGGTGGACAGGCTGAGGAAGACCACCCAGGCGGCGCCCCATCCGTCCATGCCCAGGTCCGCGTAGCCCTGCTCGGTGTAGCCGCCGTGACTCCCGAACACCAACGCGAAGCGCCAGACCGCCGACGGCAACGGAGTCAGCGCCGCCACGTGCGCGGCCACGATCGCCCATCGCGGGGCGGGCGGCGCAGCGGATCCCGACAGGCTCGACATGACGATCCCCCGTGATTCGATCATGCCGAGATACTGTCAACGACGCACGAGCCACACGTCGACGGAAAGTCCCACACCCGGATCAACCCCAAGGATGACCACCCGACGCCGATCACACGGATCACCACGAGCCGGGTCGGTCTCCCGTGCGAACTCACGTCCATGGTTGTCGCGTTGCGACGCGTCGCACCGGGTCCTGTTCGTCTCGCTGCTCGAGCGGGCGAAGGCTGGGACGGGCTTCTCCCGCGTCCGGCCGGCCCGGGGCCGGGCCGGCCGGGGCTTGGGCGCGGAGGGCGCGTCGAAGTGCGGACTCGCCCGTGCGCGGCGCGTCGGTGTCAGGGGCAGGCGATGTGTACCTCGTCCCCCTTCGCGTCCGCCTCGGCGCTCGGCGCGCCGTTCAACGTGGTGCTCGCGACGTCGTAACTGCCGTTCTGCCATTCACTGGAGGCCTTGCTCATCGCCTCGGCGTTGGCTTGGTACAGGTCCCGCCATTCCTGCAACGGTCGCGCCTCGTTCGGGTCGGTCGGCAGGGCGACGCCCTTGATCCGCGTCGTCAGCGCCGCAAGTTCCGTACTCGCCTGGGACAGGCTCAGGCCGACCGCGTCCAGGTCCTGATCGGCGACGGCCTGGTTGAGTTCGGTGACCCGTCGGGTGATGCCGTCGAGCTTGTCGCCACAGATCTTGTTGACCGTCTCGACGTACGTCGCACCCGTCTGCGCCGGCTTGTCGTCGCCCCTGGGGCCCGAATCCCCGCCGGCACGCGGGTTGTTGTCCCCTCCCCCACTCCCGCCGCCGCCCGTCACGTCGAACGGGCCGATGCCCAGCGCGATCAGCACGCTGACCACGGTCGCCAGCGTACCCACCAGCGTGAGGACCAGCATGAGCCTGCCGTGTCCCTCCTCACGTCCGGGTCCGCGCCCGGACGGCGACGGCATCTGCTGCGGATACGACTGATGGGGCTGTTCCTGTCGGTAACGCATTCTGTCTCCGGATCCCCCGCGTTTCCCAAAGCTTCGATACCCGGCGCACGCGCGCCGGGTGGACTTCGGGTCGTGCCGGATCCCGCCCCAGTCGTCCGCAGGGCCCCCCTCGCGGAAACCGCCGACTGGATCGGGTCCCCCCGCTCCGACCCCTGTGTGGGGTGTTCGCATCGTCGACCCGGGCCGAGGCCCGATCGACGTCGATGTCCCGATGGACGGCACCGCACCGGTGGCGGTTCCCGAAGCGGGCCCTGGGAGATCACGACGAGGGATTACCATCGGCGCGAGCCCGGCCGCGGACGCCCGAACCGGGACATGGCGCCGATATGCGGCTCCGCCGGAACACGAGCCGGATCTCCGGCGGGACCGGGACGGGACCGGAATCGGTGGATGGGGGAGGGAACGGCCTTGCCGGTGGCGGCCGATGGCTTCCCGGCCGCCGTGTCCGTCCGCTGAAGTATGCTTCCCGCCGCCGCACACCGACTGTGAGGACCGAGAGAATTGACCGGCCTGTCCGCTTTCCCGCTGCCCTTTCTGGCCTCCCGTTCCATATCGTTCGCAACACCCCGAACGCTGCGGGAACTTCAGATGATGCAGTGCAGCTCACACATTCGGGCCAAGCCCGGGTGGTTCGACAAGATGCACGATGCCGACATCGTCGCCAGGTGGACGCGAGAAGCGGTCGCCCAGGGCCTGACCGAGGCGCAGGTTCGCTACGTGCTCGCCGAACTCCTGCATTACGCCGCGCTGCGGGACGAACGCACCGGCGTCGAGGTGTCCACCGTCGACGGGGTGTGGCAGTCGGACACACTGGTCGACGACGAGCTCGCGTCCCGGCTGCGCGCGGCGGTTCGGGTTCTGGAACGGGTCCCCGAAGCGGAACAGGACTGGCACCCCGGATCCGACGGCCAGGTGCTGGATCTGGTTCACCCCTCACTGTTCTGCCTGGTGAAAAACGTGAGCGGTGCGCCCGAACGGGCCTGGCACAACCCGACGGACCGCTACTCGAAGTACGAATTCTCGGAGAAATACCAGTGGTTGCCCACGGACGTCGACGTCAGTGACGGCGGCGATGTCACCTTCCGTTCGTACGTCAACAACGTCCATCCCGTGAAGCATCGCGAACTGGCTGCCGTCCTACCGGACTTGTTCGCACGCATGCGCCCGCTGCTGGAGAACGTGCTCACCGATCTGCGCCATCCGCGGCCCGTGCGGATCGAGGCCGATCCTTACGGGTGGTACGACTCCGAGCCGGAGCACCCGAACAAATCCTCCTACGCTGACGACGAGGCCTACGCGGAAGCCCTCCGTGTCTGGGAAAGGGCCCAGGACGACTGGTGGGAGAACCGCCGTCCGGTCATCCCGGACGCCCCGGCCTTCACTCCGCCCGAATTGCCCGACGCATCCGCCCGCGTCGACCTGCGTGGCCGCCGTCTCCAGATCATCGTCAAGCTCGCCACCATTCGGCTCACCCCGGACAAGCCCGAGTACCCCGGCGGTTCCTGGCATGTCGAGGGGATGATGAACGAGCGGATCGTTTCGACCGGCATCTACTACTGGGACAGCGAGAACATCACCGAAAGCCGGCTGAGTTTCCGGGCGGCACTCGACGACCCGAACTACGAACAGAACGACGACAACGGCCTACGTGACATCTACGGCCTGGAGGACGAAGACGCGCTGAACCTGGTGTTGGGATCGACTTCGACCCCGGCGGGCCGCTGCCTGGCGTTCCCGAACATCCTGCAACACCGCGTCGACTCCTTCCGCCTCGCGGACCCCAGCCGCCCGGGGCATCGCAAAATTCTCGCGTTCTTCCTGGTCGACCCGTCGAAAAGGATCGTCTCGACGTCCGATGTGCCACCGCAACAACCATGGTCCGACACCTCGACCATGACGCTGGAACAGGCCAGGAAGCACCGCGAACAACTCATGCGGGAACGCAAGTTCTTCGTCGACGAACACAACGAGCAGCTCTACGAACGCGAGTTCTCCCTCTGCGAGCACTGAACCTCTCGAACCGGTGGAGTGGGGAACCACTCCACCCCCAGGCGGGGTTGTCCGCGGTGAGAGGAGTATGCGAACCTCTTACGTCATCTCCGAAAGGGCTGGTCATGACACTCGGCATGGTTCTCGGCGACTCCTCTCGCGCTTCGACGCGGGAGCGGTCCCCCGACCTGCCCTGACCTACGCGCCCGTGCTGCCGCACGGGCCGTTCGCCCTGCTCCTCGTCGAAGTGCTCTTCGTGCCCTTGCACGTTCGATCACGAGGAGTACGTGGTGTCCACCATCCACTGGACCGAGACGAACACGCCCCGTTCCGCCCGCTGGCACTCCGAGAGCGCGACATCGGCTCCCGGCCGGGTCGTCGGCGCGGACGACCGCATGAAAGCCGACGACGCCTACCGACTCGCCTGCGAAGGCACCGCGTTGTTGTGGCGGGGCGACTTCCGGCACGCACGTCGACTGCTGCAGGCGATGGGCCGCCGCATCGACCGCAAGCCCGCACGGCCAGGCGACAGCCCGGCCGAGACCTTCCACCTGCATCGCCGGGCCCGCGGCCACCGGGCCCGGGTGCTGGGCAAACTCCTCGTTCTGCTGGACGAGGGCCACCGCCTGAATCTGCGCGGCGCACCCGATGTGCGCCGGGCATGCACCGAGGCGTACGGTGCGCCGGCCGAACCGATGGTTGTCTCGCTCACGGAACTGCTGGGCGTGATCGGAGCGCATCAGTGGCGCACGAAGGGAGTCGAGGTACCGGCCCTCGACGCTCGCATTCACCCACACTACGGAGTGTTCTCCCCGGTCCGGGGCGAATACGTCGACCTCGTCGCACGTGCGCCACTCCCCACACCCGGCCGTCGCCCGGGCCGCCGTACCGCATTCGACCTCGGCACGGGAACGGGAGTGCTCGCCGCCGTCCTGGTCCGCCGGGGAATCGACCACGTCGTGGCCACCGACATCGGTCCGCGGGCCCTGGCCTGCGCGCGCGAGAACGTCCGCCGACTGCACTTCACCGGGCACATCGACGTCGTGGGCCCCGGCCTCTTTCCGGACGGGAGAGCGGACCTCGTGGTCTGCAACCCGCCCTGGATTCCGGCCCGACCCACCTCCGCCGTGGAGCAGGGTGTCTACGACCCGGGCAGCGGCATGCGCCGCGACTTCCTGGACGGACTCACCGCGCATCTCGAACCGGGAGGTGAAGGGTGGCTCGTCCTGTCGGACCTGGCCGAGCACCTCGGGCTCAGGACGCGCAGCGAACTTCTCGCCGACATCGAGGCTGCGGGCCTGCACGTGCTGGACCGGATCGACACCCGGCCCCGGCATCCACGCGCGCGGAACACCGCCGACCCTCTGCACGCCGCCCGGGCCGCGGAAGTCACTTCGCTTTGGCGTCTCGCCGGGGAGTGACGTTCCGTGCCGACTCCCCGGGGGCGAGCGGACCGAGACTTCGGCCATCGCCTCCGGGGGTCCTCGGGGCCGCCGACCGGGTGCGCCACCTACCGGGCCGAAGAGGAGGCGAGCACGACGATGTCGTCCTCGTGCAGGCTGCCGGCGACCACCGTGCCCTCGTGCTCCGCGACGCCGGTGACGAAGCCGTACGAGACGTCGTCGGCCCGCAGATCGTGCACGACGCGCGCGTCGAGGTCGAAGGCCATCACCCAGGCGACGGGTGTGGCCTTGGGCCGTAGGGCCTCGGGCAGGTTCCACAGCAGGACACGCGGGAGCCCCGGCAGGGGCAACAGCCGGTCCAGCAGCGCGTTGCGGGGTGCGGCGATCGACACCCAGACCAGCCCGTCGCTGCCCAGGCTCATGTTGTCGGGCAGGCCGGCGAGGTTCTCCACGAACGGCTCGTCGGTTCCGGCCTTCGGGCCGGTGAGCCAGTGGCGGCTGATCCGGTACCCGGCGGTCTCGGCCACCAGCAGGTGTGAGGCGTCCGGGGCGAGGACGAGTCCGTTGGCGAACTTGAGACCGTCGCGCAGCACGGTGACGGTGCCGTCGCGGTCTCGGCGGCAGAGCAGGCCGGTACAGGAGTGCTCGACGATGTCGCCGAGGTAGTGCTCCAGGTCCCAGCGGCGGGTGGACACGGTGAACCAGACGGTTTCGTCCGGGCCTTCGACGACGTTGCTTGCGAACGTGAGCGGCCGCCCCGCGATGGTGTCGACCAGCACCCGGACCGACCCGTCGGCGGACATCCGCAGCAGACCCCGGTCGTGGTCGCAGATCAGGATGCCGCCGTCGGCGGCCGGTGCCAATCCCAGCGGACGGCCACCGGTGTTGCCCACCACCGTGCGGGTTCCGGCGGCGGGATCGATACGCACGATGCTGCCGTCGCCGAGGCCGGTCAGCAGGCCGCCCTGCCTGTCGAAGATCACGTCCTCGGGACCGTGACCGCCGGTGCCGATGCGGCGAGCGACGACGAGACGGCCGGTGAGGGGTGTACGCCCGGCGTCGGCGGGGGCGCGGGGCGGAGTCCAGCGGCGAGGCGAGATGAGGCGGCGGTCGGTGCCGGCGGGAACACGCATCGGCTCGTAGGGCGACGCGGTCGGCGAGTCGGGCGAGATCACGCGACGATTGTGCTGCCCCGAAGCACCCGACCGTCGACGGCACGCCGTTTGCGATCGCGGAACGACAAGACCGAGGCGCATCGCATACGCGCCACCCTGGCCGGCGAGCAAATTCGCGCCGCCGGCCCGCTGTTGCGGCCTGAGGCACCTCCCGCGCGCCACACCGCTGCTTCTCGCCCCATGGAGAGTCGCCACCCCCCGACCGAACGTCGCACCGGCGGTGGTGTGTCCCGTTGCCGGGCGCGGATGCGTGCGTTCGAGTCGGTGAGGGTGGCGATTCGACCTTGCGCGTTCGGGTGGGACATGGCGCGTGGTCGTCGGCTGCGGTCTCGGCGGCTGTACGGGGCTACTCGGTGCGGGTCAGGAGGTTGTGGATGGTCGAGGTGGGCGACTCCGGGGACCAGGTGGGGTCTTGGCCGGTCAGGGCCGCGTAGATCCGGGGCCATCGGGTTTTGGGGGTCAGGAGGGATTCGATTTCGGTTAGGGCTTCCCGGCCCGCGCTGTGGATTCGGGCGGGGGCTTCGATGCGTCGGGTGGACTCGGCTGTCCAGCGCAGGATGGTGGCGGCGCCGCGGGCCCGGTGGACCAGGTCTCGTCCGGTCAGGTGGCCCCTGGTGACCAGGTCGTCCAGGTGGGTGTACCAGGTGGCATCGCCGAGGGCGTCCTGGCCGGAGGAGATCCAGGCGAGGGCGTGTGCGGGGCTGAGGAGGGCGGAGCGGCGGGCGGAGCGGACGTCGACCGGGCCGAGTTCGAGCAGCCTCGCGGGGGATTCCCGCTGGATAACCAGGCGGCTCAGCACTTCGCGGGGGAAGGGCTCTCGTTCGTGCTCGGCCAGGATCAGGTCCCAGTCCTGGATGTAGGGCAGGTCCAGTGCCTCGTCGGCGTCGGCCGCCCCGGAGCAACGGCGCAGCTTCGCGACCAACTTGTCGCCGCCGCGCTCGCGGTCGATGCGGGCGGTGAGCGCCGCGTCGGGGTCGGGCTCGGTGAGTGCCTTGGCCACCACCCGTCCGGCCGCGGCACCGAGTACGCCCTCCTCGACCAACGCGCCGATCCGGTCCGCGCCGCCGTACCGCAGCAGGCCGCGGACCCCGACGAGCCGGTCCGGCAGCGAGGCTTTCCGGCTCAGTTGGCGCAGCGCGTGCTCGACGATCCCCGGGTCGGCCGCCTCCACCTTCAGGCGCAGCGCGGGCAGAAGGGAGGCGGTGGGCCGGTGCTCCGCCAGCAACCGGGCGCGCAACTCCGCGTCGAGCGGAAGCAGGTCGTCGGGGCCGGTCGCCGGCCGACCCTGTGGCACCCGGGAGAGCACCACACGTCGGATCGAGGCGCCCTCGTCGTCCAACGGCGGGCCGTACAGATCACTGTTGAGTTCGGGGTCGTCGAGACGCAACAGGCGCTTCAGGACCGCCGGGCTCTCACTGTGGGTGGCGACGATCCGGAGCGCGGCATGGTCGTTCGCGATGAACGGGTACTCGTCCAGTGCGGGCGACGGGTGCTCGACGTGCCGCGCGTACGCCCACAGCGAGGGGTAGGCGTGCGGGCCGAGCCGGGGCAGGATCGCGGCCAGCGCCTCGGGCGACGCGTGCAGCAGCAGGTCGCCGGCCGGCCAGTGCCAGGCGCGCCGCACCCGCCACTCGGCCTCGTGCGCCACTGCGGCCTCGATCGTGTGGGGGGATTCGAGACGCTGCCAGGCGGCCTCCCGGTCCTCGTCCTCGACGGCTGGCAACTCCGGTTTCATGGAAAGGACTTCGGTGAGCGGACGGTTCGCCTCGGTGCCCATCGCGATCAGCGCGCGCAACCACCGGTCCGGGTCCACGCCCAGCCGATCCGCCACCAGCGCGTCGACCGCCCGGTTGATCGGGCCCGCCACGACCCGGAACCGCCACTTCCGGGGCAGCGGGGTCAGCGCCCGCGCCGGGAGGATGCCGAGCAGGTCGGTGGGCCCGACGATGCCGTGTCGGTAGGCGCCCTCGGCGAGGAACTCGCCGCCACCGCCGCGTCCCTCGCCGAAGTACTCGTGGATCCAACGCAGCCACATACCCGGCTCGGCCGGATCCGGCCAGGTGTCCCGGGACGGATACTGCGCGGGCCGCCCGGCCGGCCTGCCGGCCACGATCGCGGCGAGCCGCTTCGCCGTCGGCTCCGCCAAGCCGTTGTTCTCGCCCAGCGCCGCCAGCACCTCCGGCTCGCCCAGGTCGATCAGGTCGTTGGCGACCGATTCGTCCAACACCCGACGTGCCAGGGCCACCCGCGGCTCGACCGACTCGCTCGCGAAACACGCCTCGTAGAGCCAGCTCGGATATTCGTAGCCGGGCGCGTCGAACGTCGAGAGCGAGGCCAGGGCGGCGAGCACGGCCGGATCGTCGGGCACCGGCGCGGCCTCGGGATCGCCCTCGACCACACCGGCCTGCGTGCGCAGCAGGTGTACCGCGACCAGGTGCGAGGTGCGGTCCGGCTCGGTCGGCCGATTCGGGCCTTGGTGCCCGGTCTCCGCCACCGGGTCCGCGGCGGCCGGCACCGACGCGGTCGGCGCGGTCTCGGCCGCCTCGACCCGGGCTCGCGCGAGCGCGGCGGCGTCGGCCCGGGCCACCTCCTCGGCGTCCGGTCGGGGGCCCGCCGCCTGCCCGGCCAGCGTGACCAGTTCGGCGAGCGACCCGTCGAATCCGTCGACGAGGCCCACCGCGATCGCCAACGCCTCGGTGTGGCCCGCGAGATGATCCCGCGTCAGTTCGGCGAGCCGGGCTCGCATCGGGGCCACGACCAGGGTCGGGCTCAGCCGCTTGATACTCGCGATGACCGCGTGCCCGGGATGGGCGACGTCCACCAGGTGGACCGGGTCGAGCAGGCCGTGCTCGACGGCCGCGTTGGCCCAGTCCTCGTGCCGGTCGAACGCCTTGGTACGCAGCCACTCCTGCGGCGCGATGTCGATCGCGCGACGCCCGTATTCGCGCAGGAAGTTGACCGACTCCAGTTGCAACGAGGCCCGGTCCGCGTCGGTGGCGTCCTCGTGTCGGATCAGGTCGTCCAGCGCCTCGTACGCGAACGGTTCCGCCCGGTTGGCCGCCATCAGCAGCGGGAAGTCGTGGGCGTACGGCTCGTGCACCAGGTCGCGCACGGTGGTGCGACTGGTCCG
>NZ_JBHZAV010000084.1:0-40740 GCF_042754445.1 Embleya sp. NPDC059213 | reverse complement strand
CGGCAGGTGCATCGCGCCCGAGCACCTGCCGAACGGGGCGGCCGACGCATCGAAGGGGGCAACCACATGTCGACGAGCACCCTCCGGGGCCGCGTCGCCCTCGTCGCCGGCGCCACCCGAGGTGCCGGGCGCGGGGTCGCGGTGCAACTCGGCGCGGCGGGCGCGACCGTGTACGTGAGCGGGCGCAGCACCCGCGAGCGGCGCTCGGAGTACAACCGGCCGGAGACCATCGAGGAGACCGCCGAGTTGGTCACCGCGGCGGGCGGACGGGGCATCGCGGTGCCCACGGACCATCTGGATTCGGACCGGGTACGGGCCCTGGTCGCCCG
Organism: Embleya sp. NPDC059213; assembly: GCF_042754445.1. Taxonomy (NCBI): domain Bacteria; kingdom Bacillati; phylum Actinomycetota; class Actinomycetes; order Kitasatosporales; family Streptomycetaceae; genus Embleya; species Embleya sp. NPDC059213. Next base: position 40,411 of record NZ_JBHZAV010000084.1, on the reverse strand, counting down.
GATCGAGGCCGAGCAGGGTCGGCTGGACGTGCTCGTCAACGACATCTGGGGTGGCGAGAAGTTGTTCGCGTGGGACACCCCGGTGTGGGAGCACGACCTGGACGACGGATTGCGCCTGCTGCGGCTCGCGGTGGACACGCACGCGATCACCAACCACCACGCGTTGCCCCTGTTGTTGCGTACGCCCGGCGGCCTGGTGGTGGAGATGACCGACGGCACCGAGGAGTACAACCGGGACAACTACCGGGTGTCCTTCTTCTACGACCTGGCCAAGTCGGCGGTGTTGCGGATGGCCTTCGCGCTCGGCCACGAACTGGGTCCGCGCGGCGCCACCGCCGTCGCGCTGACTCCCGGGTGGCTGCGCTCGGAGATGATGCTCGACAACTACGGGGTGACCGAGCGGAATTGGCGGGAGGCGACGCGGATCCAACCGCACTTCGGCATCTCCGAATCCCCCGCCTACGTCGGCCGAGCCGTGGTGGCGCTGGCGGCCGATCCCGAAGTGGCCCGCTGGAACGGCCGATCCCTGTCCAGTGGACAACTCGCGGGCGTGTACGGCTTCACCGACCTGGACGGCAGCCGACCCGACGCGTGGCGCTACCTGGTCGAGGTCCAGGACCCGGGCCTGCCCGCCGGCCAGACCGGCTACCGCTGACCCGCATCGGCGCGACCGGCCCGGCGATACCCCCGGCCTCGAACGCCGACTCGCCCGACTCGGGCGGTGGCGTGGCATCGGCCCGCCTGCACCCACGGCGGCTCACGGGTGTGGGCCCGCGACACCGATGCGGTGCAGCGGGCCCACGTCTGCGCGGGGATGTCAGCGCCGGGACTCCAACTCGTCCTCGACGTCGTCGATGTTCCGTCGACCCGACCGGCGGGCCTCTTCCGCGCGCTGCCGCAGCCGCTCCTGTTCGCTCGCCCCGTCCTGCCGGGGCCGTACCCCGTCCGCCCGCTGCCGCAGCCGCTCCTGCTCGCCGGCCCCGTTCAGCCTGGGCTGCGCCGCGTCCGCGCGCTGCCGCAGCCGCTCCTGCTCGCTCGCCCCGTCCTGCCGCGGCTGCGCCTTCTGCTTGGTCTGCCGGGCCTTCGCCTGAATCTCGTCCTTGATGCCCATGAGGGAACTCCGTTCCGAGGGGGGATGGGTTCCCGGCCACGATGGCACGGCGGCGGGCAGGACACCTCGCGGTACGTGTCGATCGGGTGACGCCCCGTGTGGCGTCGAGTGGCGCCCCTGCCCTCCGGGCGGGCCCGGCGTGTCGACCGGGGCCGGGGCGCCCGCGCTACCGCGTGCCCACCTCCGGGGCGATCGCCGCCAGGTCGTCGACGGTGCCGGACATGATGGTCCGTACGTGTCGGGTGATGTGTTCGATGGGCCAGTCCCACCAGGCCAGTTCGAGCAGGCGGGCGATGTCCTCCGGGCTGTGTCGGGGGCGGATCGGGCGGGCCGGATTGCCGCCGACGATCGTGTAGTCCGGGACGTCGTCCACCACGACCGCGCCGGACGCGACGATCGCGCCGTGGCCGATCCGGACGCCGGGCATCACGGTGGACCGATAGCCGAACCACACGTCGTGGCCGACCACCGTGTCGCCACGCCCCGGCAAGCCGGCGATCAGGTCGAAGTGTTCGGCCCAGGATCCGCCCATGATCGGGAACGGGAACGTCGAGGGCCCGTCCATCCGGTGGTTGGCACCGTTCATGATGAACCGCACGCCCTCGCCCAACGCGCAGAACCGGCCGATCACCAGCCGCTCCGGGCCGTAGTGGTAGAGCACGTTGCGGGTCTCGAACGCGGTCGGATCGTCCGGGTCGTCGTAGTAGGAGAATTCGCCGACCTCGATCAGCGGCGAGGTCACCAACGGCTTGAGCAGGACCACGCGCGGCTGCTCGGGCATCGGGTGCAGCACCGTGGGGTCGGCGGGCGGCAGGGCATTCACAGGTGCGTACTCCAGGAATCTCGGCGGCATTTCACCGGTTCGCCGGCGTCACGAACCCGGTGGTCCGCTGCGCCGGATCGCATCGCCTCGGCTATTCGTAGCGGTACTTGATCGACTCCTCCTCCGCCCGCCGGATGTCGTCGATGGTCAGCCCCGGCATCCGCAACTGGGCCAGCGTCACCTCGGCCGAACTCGGCTGCGCGTCGGCGGGCAGCCAGCCCTCGGGCTTCCAGGCCGAGCTGCGCAGCAGGGCCTTGGGGCAGTGCGGGTAGACCTCGTCCAGCTCCACCACGAGCGCGCTCACCGGCGGCTTGCCCACGGCGGTCAGTTGCGCCAACAACTCGGGTCGCGCGGACACGCACGCGCGGCCGTTCGCGCGCAGCGTCGTGGTCCGGCCGGGGATCACGAACAACAGCCCGACCCGGCCCGTCTCCAGCACGTTGCGCAGCGTGTCCAGGCGCTTGTTGCCGGTGGCGTCCGGGATGACCAGCGTGCGATCGTCCAGCACGGTGACGAAGCCGGCCGGCCCGCCGCGCGGGGTCACGTCGCAGCGGCCCCGAGCGTCCACACTGGCCACGAAGACCAGCGACGCACAGCCGACCAGGGCCCGGGTCTGCTCGGTGAGCCGGTCCATCTCCTTGGCGGCCGCCGCCGCGCCGGGTTGCTCGTACAGTTCGCCCAGGCCCGTGAGATCGGTTATCGCGTCCGCGCGCAGCGCGTCGAACAGGCCGGGGTCGAGGGGGTCGTCGATATCGCCGACGTTGCCCGTACCGCCGTTTTCCGTGCTCGTCATGACGCCACCCTAGGAGACGGCATGATCGCCACCGCGGCGCAGTCCCACGAGTCGTAGGGTCGAAGCATGCGCGACGACCTCGACCTCACCGTGTCCGTGCCGGCCGACGTGCGCCGGGTGGTCTCGCTCGTCCCCTCGCTCACCGAGGCGGTCGCGGCGACTGCGCCCGGTCTGCTGGTCGGTGCCACCGACTGGTGCTCGCACCCCGCCGACCTGGACGTGGTCCGGGTCCGCGGCACCAAGAATCCGGACCCGGACACGATCCGCGCGCTCGCCCCGGACCTGGTGCTGGCCAACGAGGAGGAGAATCGCGCGGTCGACCTGGCCGCCCTGCGCGCCGCCGGAATCGCCGTGTGGGTGACCCGGGTTCGTGGTCTGGACGAGGCGTTCACGGCGCTGGAGCGCATGCTCGTGCTCGGTTGCCGGCTGCCCGCCCCGCCGTGGCTCGACCGGTGCCGGGCCGCGTGGACCGCGTTGCCGCCGGCCCGGCCGAGACGGGCGATCATCCCGGTGTGGCGGCGGCCGTGGATGGCGGCGGGTCGGGACACCTTCGCCGCCGACGTCCTCTCCCGCTTCGGCGTCGAGAACGTGCTCGGCACCCACGCGGAGCGCTGGCCCAAGCTCTCCCTGGACGAACTCCTGGCCACTGAGCCGGACTTGGTGGTCCTCCCGGACGAGCCCTACGCGTTCACCGCCGAGGACGGCCCCGAGGCGTTCCCGGGCATCGCGACCGCCCTCGTCAGCGGACGCCACCTCACCTGGTACGGCCCGTCGCTGGCCGAGGCCCCCGCCCTGCTGGCCGCGCAACTGGCCCGCTGACCGGGGCAGTCGCCGAGGGTGGCGGCGATCCGGGAGGGCGCCGGTCAGAGACCGATCTGGTACAGCACGAAGCCCCGGTTCAGCCCCACCCGGTCGTAGAGCCGACGGGCGGTGGTGTTGTCCTGGTGCGTCGACCAGTACACCCGCGAGCACTCCCGTTCGCGGGCCCAGTCGGCCACCGCGGCGATCAGTGCCCCGGCCACGCCCCGACCCCGGGCCTCCGGCGCGGTGAACAGGTCTTGGAGGTAGCACACGTCGGGCGTCGTGGTGCTGGCATGGACCAGGAAGTGGGTGATGCCGACCAGTCGGCCGTCCACCTTCGCGCCCAACGCGTGCATCCGGGTGTCCTCCTGGAACGCGGTCCACGCCCGGTCGAACAACTCCGGGGCCAGGGTGCGCTCGTAGAAGGTGTTGTAGCCCTCGAACAGAAGCTGCCAGTCCGCCCGGTCCGCCGGTGTGAGCCTGCCGATGTCGACCACGTGCCGCCTCCTTGGATGAGCCGAAAGCCGCACCCTATCCGGGCGTTCGCCCGCGCCGACGGCTCGACCCACACGCCCCCGAACGCACCGCGGCCCGCAGGCGGGTGGGCCTGCGGGCCGGGGCGGCGGCCGAGGCCGCTCGTCGGGTCGTGCGTCGCCGCGTCAGCGCAGTCGAAGCGCCGTGCGCAGCGTGGTGAACAGCTCCGTCTGGTCGGTGACGCCCAGCACCCGGAACGCCTGCGGGCCCTGCGCCGCGATCCTTACCTCGGTGCCGGTGTGCTCCTGCGACTTGCCGGGGGTGTTGGTCGAGTAGTTGACCTTCAACTGCCCACCCTCGTTGGTGACCAGCGTCGAGGACAGGCCCGGCGGGGTGGCCTCCAGCGGCACGATCTGGCTGGTGTGGCCGTGGTCCGCGGTGGTCACCACGAGCGTGTCGGGGTGCTTGGCCGCGTACTCGCGGGCCAGCTTGACCGCCTGGTCGAACGCGACGGTCTCGCCGATCTGGCCGCACGGATCGGCGGCGTGGTCCTGCTTGTCGATCGAGGCACCCTCGACCTGGAGGAAGAAGCCCTTGTCGCGGTCGTGACCGCGGCCGGACTGCCTGGCTTCCAACAGCTCCAGCGCCTTGGTGGTGGACTGCACCAGGCTCGGCGTGCCGGCGGGCCGCGCCGGGTTGGCGGTCACGCAGCGCTGCGGCTCGGTACCGCCCACGGCAGCCGCCTTGCCGGTCCACTCGACCGGCACGTTGACCGGCGCGAACAGGCCGAGTACCGGCTTGCCGGCCTTGGCGGCCTTGAGCGAGTCGGCGTCGGTGACCACCTGGTAGCCCTGGGCCTGGGCCTGCTGGGTGACCGTCTTCCCCGCGAACGGGCCCTGCGTGATCGTCTGGTCGAAGCGCGCCTTGCCGCCGCCCAGGAGCACGTCCACCTTGTGCGCGACGCTCTGCTCGGCGATCGAACCGGGGCCGCCGGCGCCGATCGTGTCGGTGGGGCACTTGGCCATGTCCGCCGGACCCGCGCAGCTTCGGTCCGTGGCGTGCGCGGCCAGCACCGCCGGGGTCGCGTCGGTCAGCTCCGCCGTGGTGACACTGCCGGTGGCGTAGCCGTTGCGCTGGGCCAGTTCCAGGATGGTCGGTATGGCCCGATCGGTGTCCGGGGTCTTGGAAATGCGCCCGTTGACCGTCTTGCGGCCGGTCGCCCACCCGGTGCCGCTCGCGGCCGAGTCGGTGACGTAGTCGGGGCGGTTCTCCTTGTCCACCGCGTACGTCGTGTACGCGCCGGTCAGCGGGAAGCGGTCCATGTTCAGCCGGCCGGCCGCGCCGACCGAGTAGTTCCGCGCCAGGGTGATCTCGGAGTCGCCCATGCCGTCACCGATGAGCAGGATGACGTTCCTGGCCGACCCGTCCTTGATCGCGTGCCGTGCTTGATCCGCCTGACCGAACGCCGACGCCGCGCCGGGTACGGCGACGCCGACGGCCAGGACGGCGGCCGCACCCCACGCGAGATGACGGCGGGACAAACGCAGATCCGGCATTTCTCCTCCTTCTGGGTCGACGCCTTGCCGACGGAGCAGAGTTCATCAGCCCTGCGGGAACCAGGGGGCGAAGAACGGATGACGTGTCGTGTACGACCGGATGTCCGTTCAACACCCGCGCAGATGCCGAAAAACGCCTCGAATCACCACGCCGATGATCGCCGATGGTAACGGACTCGCCACCGTCCGCCGCCTATTCGGCGCCCGTCGCCGTCCTCGGCCGCCCGACGTCGACGTCAGTCGAGTTCGCGCGGGCCGTACAGGGCGGCCTCCGCGCCGGTGGCCAGCGCCCAGTAGCGGTCGCCGTAGGACCAGTGCCACCACTCGGTGGGGTAGTTGACCAGACCGGCGGCGGTCAGCGCGGCGCCCAGCACGTCGCGGTTGGCCCGCGCGGTGGCGGTGATGTTCGCGGCGCCGGTGTAGCACGCACCGTCGCTCTGCTCGGGGCTGGCGTTCATCGGGGTGCCGAGGTCGAGTTCGCGCCCGTCCGGGTCCACCAGGGTCAGGTCGACCGCCGCCCCGGCGCTGTGCGGGGCGATCTCGGGCGGCGAGACGTAGCGGCTGGCCGCGACGTGGACGCGGTCGGCGGACCAGTCGGGGTTGGCGGCGCGCAGCTCGGCCGCATACTCCTCGAAGTAGTGCCGTTGCAGGGACGGTTTCCGATACCCCTCGACGAACAGCAGTCGCAGCCCGTGCGGCAGCGCCGTCTGGGCCTTGATCAACCGGTCGAGCACGCCCACGCGCAGAAACGAGAACGCCGCGCTGCCTTCCGCCTCGCGCAGGTCCACCGGCAGCGAGCCGTCCGCACGGACGTCCACGAGAGCCTCGGCACAGTCGCGCACCGGGATGGCCGCCACGCGCGGATCGCTCATCAGAATAATCTGGTTCATGCGGTGATCATCTCGCGTCGGGCCCACCGCACTTGCGCGCCCCACCCGTGCCCGGGATCGGCGACGCGACGGCCGAGGAAGGGTTGACTTCAAGTCGGCTTGAAGTTCGATAGTGGTCCCCCGTACCCGGCGCTCGCGGACCGTCCGGCCCGCCACCGCCCACCGTCGAACTCGGGAGACACCGTCATGCGCGCGATCCGACTGCACACCTTCGGTCCGGCCGAAAACCTCCGCCTGGAGGAGGTCGCCGACCCGGCGCCCGCCGAGGGGCAGGTACGCATCGACGTTCGGGTGAGCGGCGTGCACCTGATCGAGGCCCGACTCCGGCGCGGGATCGCGGTCGGCCCGCATCGACCGCCGCCGTTGCCGATCACACCCGGTGCCGAAGTGGCCGGTGTGGTGGGGGCGGTCGGCCCCGGAGTGGCCGCGGACTGGCTGGGCCGCCGGGTCGTCGCCCAGGTGGGTGAGGGCGGGTACGCCGAACAGGCGCTCGCCGACGTGGGCGCGCTGTACCCGCTGTCCGAGGAATTGGCCGACGAGGTCGCGGTGGCGGCGATCACCACCGGTGCCACGGCGCAGGGCATCCTCGGCGTGGCCGGGTTGACCGAGCGGGACGTGGTGCTGGTGATGTCCGCCGCCGGCGGCCTGGGCAGCCTGTTCGTGCAGGCCGGGCGGGCCGCGGGCGCGCTGGTGGTGGGGGTCGCGGGCGGCCGGGCGAAGGTGGATCGGGTGCGGACGCTGGGCGCCGATGTCGCGGTGGACTACCGCGTGCCGGACTGGCCCGAGCGGGTGCGCGAGGCCCTGGCCGGGCACGAGGTCGGCGTCGTCCTGGACGGCGTCGGCGGTGCCTTGGGCCGGCAGGCGCTGGAACTGCTCGGGCCCGGCGGGCGGTTCCTGATGTACGGGTGGGCGTCCGGCGAGCCGACCGAGATCGGCACCCGCGACCTGGTCGAGCGGCAACTGAGCGCGACCTGGGCGATCGGCCCGAACATGGTGCCGCCGGGCGGTCGGCGCGCGTTGATCACCCGGGCGCTGGACGAGGCGGCCTCGGGTCGGCTGGTCCCGACCATCACCCGCTTCCCGCTGGCCCGGGCGGCGGACGCGCATGCCGCGCTGGAGAATCGCACGGCGGAGGGGAAGGTGGTGTTGACCGTGTAGCCGGGGCGAAACGCGGCCTGGTCCGCCCGCTCGGCCTCCGGCACCCGGCCCCTGGGCCTGCCCGGCCGTTGCGAGTGGGGAGCGGCGGGTGGACGGGACGGTGGTCCGGGCGTCGATTTCTCGGGTGCGGTCCGGCCCGGCGGCCGTGCGACCGGGGGGTGAAGACGGGCACAATGGTGATATGTCCAATGTTGCGCAGGGCGATATTTCCTGGCTCGGGCCCGGGCTCGTGTCCAGGCTCGCGACGGGCGACGTCGGGAACGTCCGCGACGACGACGGCACCGTGACGGGGTCGGCGTCGGCGGACCACCCCGTCGGGCGTGAACTCCCCTCGCGGTGGCGGTTGGACTGGGTGACCGGCCCGTGGGCGGCGGCCGACCGTCCCATCGTGTCGGCGGGTGCGTACCCGACCGCTGTCGGCGACCCGGATGCCGTGCCGAGGGTGCGAGCGCTGGTGCCCGAGCAGCCGATCGGCGAGCCGCTGGTCGGACACGACGGGCGGGTGGGCGCGGTGACCACGGCGCGGGTCGGCGGCCGTACGGTCGTGGTCGCGGGCACCGCCGGGTGGGGTGCGACGGTGCGCGTGTTCGACCTCGACGGTGGGCACCAGTTGTGCCGCCCCCTGGTCGGCCGGACCGCGTGGGTGGGCGCGGCCCGGGCCGTGGTGGCGGGCCGCCCGGTCGCGGTGACCGGCGACGCGGCCGGCGTCCGGGTGTGGGATCCGGCCACCGGCCTGCCGGTCGGCGAACCGCTGACCGACGCGGTGTGGGCGGTGGCGACGGCCGTACTGGACGGGCGCCCGGTCGTGGTGGCCGGCGCGGACGCGGTACGGGTGTTCGACCTGACCACCGGGGCCGAACTCGGCGCACCCCTGACCGGGCACACCGGCGCGGTCACGGGGGTGGCCACGGCCGTCGTGCGGGACCGCCCGGTCGCGGTGACCGGCGGCCGGGACGCGGCGCGGGTGTGGGACCTGGCCACGCGCGAGCCGATCGGCGAACCCCTCGCCGGCCGGGCCTCCGCGGTGGCCACCGGACTGCTCGACGGTCGGCCGGTCGCGGCGATCGGCGGCTCCACCGGCGCCACCGACGAGCGCGGCACGGTCCGCGTGTGGGACCTGGCCGCCCGCGCCCCGCTCGGCCCCTGCCTGCTCTTCCCGCTGCCCGTGGACGCCCTGACCGTGGCCCCCGGCAACCGCCTGGTGATCGCCTTCGGCCGCGAACTCGCCACCCTGCACCACACCTGATCCCCCGGCGGCGACGTGGACCGCGACGGGGCCGTGCCACCGGCTCGGCAGCCGCCGCGGGCCGGTCGGTCACCGGATCCGCAACACCAGCTTTCCGGTGTTCGCGCCGGAGAACAGTCGCAACAACGTCTGGGGAAACGCGGTCACATCGCCCTCGACGACGTCCTCGCGCGAGCGCAACCGACCGTCCGCGAGCCACCCGGCCAGTTCGGCACTCGCCTCGGCGTAGCGATCGGCGTAGTCGAACACCACCATCCCGGTCATCGACGCCCGATTCACCAGCAGGGAAAGGTAGTTGGCCGGCCCCGGAGCGGGTTCGGTGTTGTTGTACTGCGAGATGGCGCCGCAGATCACCACCCGGGCGCCCCGGGCCAACCGGGCGAGCGCCGCGTCCAGGATCTCGCCGCCGACGTTGTCGAAGTAGACGTCCACGCCGTCCGGGCAATGCTTGCGCAGCGCCGCCCCGACGTCCTCGTTCCGATAGTCGATGGCCGCGTCGAAGCCGAACTCCTCGACCAGGACCCGGCATTTGTCCGGGCCGCCCGCGATGCCGACGGTACGGCAACCCTTGAGCGCGGCGAGTTGCCCGACCACGCTGCCCACCGCGCCGGCCGCGCCGGACACCAGCACGGTCTGTCCCGGCTGCGGGTCGCCGATGTCGAACAGCCCGAAGTACGCGGTCAGTCCGGTGACGCCCAGGGCGCCCAGGTAAGTCGACAACGGCGCCACCTGCGGATCCACCCGGCGCAGCCCCTGCCCGTCCGAGTCGGCGTATTCCTGCACGCCGAACGGACCGTACACATGCTCGCCGACGGCGAAGTCCGGATGCCGGGAGGCGAGCACCCGGCCGATCGCGCCGGCTCGCATCACCTCGCCGATCCGCACCGGCGGGATGTACGAACGCACGTCGTTCATCCATCCGCGCATCGCCGGATCGAGCGAGATGTGCGAGACCTCCACCAGCAGCCGGCCGTCCGCCGGTTCGCCCACCGGTTCCGTGACCAGCTCCCAGTCGGTGGGCTTGGGCAGGCCGAACGGGCGTGCGGCCAGCCGGATCTGTCGGTTGCTCAGGTCGGCGGGCAGCGGCTCGCCGGCGGCCATCGTCATTCGGAACGCAACTCCTTCTTGATGATCTTGCCGGATAGGCCCTTGGGCAGTTCGTCCAGGATGCGTACCACGCGCGGGTACTTGTACGCGGCCATGCGTTCGCGGCAGAACGCGATGATCTCCTCCGGCTCGGCCGCCCGGCCGGGACGCAGGGCCACCACCGCGACCACCTCCTCGCCGAGCCGCTCGTCCGCCTTGCCGATCACCGCGGCCTCGGCGATCGCCGGGTGCGTGTACAGCACTTCCTCCACCTCGCGCGGATACACGTTGTAGCCGCCCCGGATCACCAGATCCTTCTTGCGGTCCACGACGAACAGGAAGCCGTCCTCGTCCAGGTACCCGAGGTCGCCGGTGTGGAACCAGCCGTTGCGGAACGCCTCGGTGGTGGCCTCGGGGTTGTCGCGGTAGCGGGTGATGATGTTGTGCCCGCGCAGCAGGATCTCGCCCACGTGCTCGGCGCCGGGCGGCAGCGGCAGGTCGTCCGGGTCCCCGATCCGCAGTTCGACGCCCCAGATCGGCTTGCCCACCGACAACACCCGCCGGTCGTCGACGCTGCGATTGAACGTCGCGGTACTCGCGCTCTCGGAGAGGCCGTAGCCCTCCAGGATCACTATGTCGAACTCCTTCTCGAACTCGCGGATCACCTCGCCGGGCATCGACGCCCCGCCCGAACTGCCCACCCGCAGCCTGGACAGATCCCGCCCGGTGCGGTCGGCGGCCAGCAGCGCGACATACATCGTGGGCACGCCCACGATCACGCTCACCCGGTCGCGGACCATCTGGTCCAGCACCTCCTGCGCCTCGAAGCGCAGCACCAGGGAGACCGTTCCGCCGTAGCGCACACACACGTTCAGCACACTGGACAGGCCGTAGACGTGAAAGAACGGCAGCGCGCCGAGCGAGACGTCGCCGGGCAGCACGTCGAACAGGTCGCCCGAGGTGGTGCAGTTCAAGTAGAGCTGGAAGTGCGTCAGTTCGGCGCCCTTGGGACGGCCGGTGGTGCCGCTCGTGTACAGCAGGACCGCGGTGTCGTCGCCGGCCGTCGGCTCGATGTCGCCCCGGATCGACTCGGCCCGATCCGGCGGGCCGTCCGGCAGCAGCAGGCCGAACGCGTGGGTGTCCTGCGGCACCGGGCCGTCCTCGGCCAGGGTGACGATGTGGACGGTGGTGCCGGGTACGGCTGCCGCGGCGCCCTGGGCCTCGGCGGCGAACACGTCGAAGGCGATCAGCGTCCGGGCGCCGGAGTCGGTGAGGTGGAACTCGATCTCGGTCGCCTTGAGCAGCGGGCTCAGCGGCATCACCGTGACGCCGGCCTTGAGCGCGCCGAAGTAGGCCACCACGAACTCGGGCACGTTGGGCAGGCAGATCGCCACCACGTCGTCGCGACCGAGCCCGCTCGCCCGCAACCCTCGGGCGAACCGGGTGCTGAGGTCGTCGAGTTCGCGGTAGGTGATCGGCCTGCCCTGGTAGATCAGACATGCCGTGTCGGGGGTCGCGAGGCGGGACTCGCGCAGCATGACGGCGAGGTTGAAGCTCACTCGTGATCCTTACCTGGTCGAGGTGCCGGGGTGGCCGGCCGTCGGGGAACGGCGGCCCGGGGACAAGCAGGAAACAACGTTCCGGGGACGAGCGGGAAACGGGTGTTCAGGGAACGAGCAGGGAGAGGGTGTCCGCGACGCACGCGGGCTTGGCGACGCCCTCGATCTCGACGGTGTGCCGCACCGTCAACCGCACACCCTGCGCGGTCTCCGCCACGTCGATCAGCACGGCGTGGTCGCGCACGCGGGCGCCGGCCGGGACCGGCGCGGGGAAACGCACCTTGTCCGAGCCGTAGTTGACGCCCATCCGCACTCCGCGCACGGTGAACAGGTCGGCGGACAACACCGGGATCAGCGACAGGGTCAGGTAGCCGTGCGCGATGGTGGTGCCGAACGGCCCGGCCTTGGCCCGCTCGACGTCCACGTGGATCCACTGGTGGTCCCCGGTGGCCTGGGCGAACGTGTCGATCCGGTCCTGGTCGACGGTCAACCAGGCGCTGGTGCCCAGCGGTTCGCCCCGGGCGGCGAACACCTCGGGGATGGTCTCGAAGACGCGCATGATGCTCCTTCGTGGTGGCGTCGGCGGGATCCGGGGGCGGGTGCGCCGCCCCCGGGCCGGGTCAGGCGGGCAGGTCGACCAACCGGGCGAGGATCGTGCGGTGCCGGTCGGGGGTGCCGAACGCGAGCGCGTCGGCCTTGGCGCGCTTGAGGTAGAGGTGCGGGTGGTGTTCCCAGGTGAAGCCGATGCCGCCGTGCAGTTGCACGCATTCCTCTGCGGCCCGGACGGCGATCTCCGAGCAGTGCGCCTGCGCGACGGCGACGGCGATCGCGCTGTCCGGGTCGTCGGCGGCCACACAGGCCGCAGCGTGCCGGGCCACCGCGCGGGCCTGGGTGATCGACACCCACAGCGCGGCCAGCCGATGCTTGGGCCCCTGGAACGAGCCGACCGGGCGGCCGAACTGTTGCCGGGTCTTCAGGTAGGCGACGGTGCTCTCCAGGCAGTGTTCGGCGAGGCCGAGCTGCTCGGACGCCAACAGCGCGGCGCCGGTGGTGAGCGCCGTCGCGTACGCCGCCGCGGCCCGCTCGCCGCGAGCCAGCACGGTGCCGATCGCGCCGGTGAACACCAGGTCGGTCAGCGGCCGGGTCAGGTCGAGCGAGACCACCGGGCGTCGTTCCACGCCGGCCTGCTCGGCCTCGACCGCGTAGAGCACCGGCCCGTGCGCGGTATCGGCCGGGACGACGAGCACGTCGGCGCCGCCGGCGTCCACGACCGAGGTCGTGGTGCCGGTCAGCACGTTCGCGTCGGCCCGCACCGGGTAGGGGAGTTCCGCACCGGGCACGGCGGCGAAGGAGACCGCCAGGGTCGCGCTGCGCCGGCCGCCGGCCAGGTCGGCGAGCAACGCGTCGGCAGGCACCGCTCGCAGCGCCGCGGTCGCCAACACCGCGCTGCCCAGGAACGGGGTCGGCGCGACCGAGCGGCCCAACTCCTCCATGACCACCGCGGCTTCCCGCCAGGAGGCGCCGCTGCCGCCGTGCGCCTCGTCGATCGCGAGCCCGGCGACGCCGATCTGCTCGGTCAACACGCGCCACAACTTCGGGTCGTACGGCTCGTTCGTCTCGATCCGCGCGAGCAGCGCGGTCAGCGTCACCCGCTCGGTGAGCAGATCCCGGACGGCGGAGCGCAGTTCGTTCTCGTCCTCGGTGTAGAGGAGGTGCTCGGTGACGCTCATCGGGGCAGGTCCTTCCACGCGGTGTCCTTGTCCACCCGAGGTTCCGCGGGCAGACCCAGGACGCGCTCGGCGATCACATTGAGCAGGATCTCCGAGGTGCCGCCCTCGATCGAGTTGCCCTTGGCGCGCAGGTAGCGGTAGCCGGGCGAGCGGGTGGTGAAGTCCACCGACGCGGGGCGGCGCATGGTCCACTCGTCGTGGCGCAGGCCCTCCTCGGCCAACAGGTCCAGTTCCAGGCCGGAGATGTCCTGGTTGAGCCGGGCGAAGGCGAGCTTGGCCGCCGAGCCCTCGGGGCCGGGTTCGCCCGCCGCCGACTGCAAACGCAGCCGCTCGCCGGTGAGTCGGGCCGCCTCGGCCTCCACCCACAGCCGCAACAGCCGGTCGTGCAGCCCGGCGCCGCGCAGTTCCGGGCGGGTGCGCCAGGTGTCGGCGACGATGCCGATCATGCCGCCCTCGCGCGGTCCGGCCGCGCCGCCGATGGCCACCCGTTCGTTCATCAGCGTGGTGCGCGCCACGCTCCACCCGTCGCCGACCTCGCCCAGCCGGTGCGCGTCGGGGATGCGCACGCCGGTCAGGAAGACCTCGTTGAACTCGGCTTCGCCGGTGGCCTGGCGCAGCGGACGCACCTCGACGCCGGGCGCGCTCATGTCGCAGACGAAGTAGGTCATCCCCTGGTGCTTGGGCAGTTCGGGGTGGGTTCGGGTGATCAGGATGGCCCAGCGCGCCTCGTGCGCCATCGACGTCCACACCTTCTGGCCGTCCACCACCCACTCGTCGCCGTCCCGGATCGCGCGGGTGCCCAGCGCGGCCAGGTCGGAGCCGGCCCCGGGCTCGCTGAACAGCTGGCACCACACCTCCTCGCCGGTCCACAACGGCCGCAACCAGCGCGCGCGTTGCTCCTCGGTGCCGTACGCGAGCACGGTCGGCGCGGCCATGCCCAGCCCGATGCCGATCCGCCCCGGGTCGTTGCTCGGCGCACCGGCGGCGACGAACCGCGCGTCCACGGCGGCCTGCAAGGCTCGCGGCGCGTCCAGCCCACCCAGCCCGACCGGGTGGTGCACCCAGGCCAGTCCGGCGTCGAAGCGCGCCCGCAAATAGCCGAGCGCGTCGTCGGTGTCCGGGTGAGCTTCGATGAACTCGCCTACCCTCGCGTCCAGTTCGGCCGCCGTCAGCACAGCGGGCCGCCGGCCACGTAGATGACCTGGCCGGACACGAAGCCCGCGCCCTCGCTCGTCAGGAACGCGATGGTGTGCGCGATGTCCTCCGGCCGGCCGACCCGGCGGACCGGAATCTGCTCGGCCGCGGCCTGCTGGAAGGCCTCGAACTCCATACCGACCCGGGCCGCGGTGGCGGCGGTCATGTCGGTGACGATGAACCCGGGTGCCACCGCGTTCGCGGTCACGCCGAACCTGCCCAGCTCGAAGGCCAGCGTCTTGGTGAAGCCCTGGAGTCCGGCCTTGGCCGCCGAGTAGTTCGCCTGGCCGCGGTTGCCCAGCGCGGACGAACTGGAGAGGTTGACGATCCGGCCCCAGCCGGCCGCGGTCATGTGCGCCTGGACCGCACGGCTCATCAGGAACGCGCCGCGCAGGTGTACGTCGATGACCGTGTCCCAGTCGCCGTCGGACATCTTGAACAGCAGGTTGTCGCGGATCACGCCCGCGTTGTTGACGAGCACGGTCGGCGCGCCGAGCGTGTCGGCCACGCGCGCGACGGCGGCGTCCACCTGCTCGCCGACGGTGACGTCCGCGCCGACGGCGAGCGCGTTGCCGCCGGCCGCGACGATCGCGGCCACGGTGTCGGCGCAGGCGGCCTCGTCCAGGTCGAGCACGGCCACGGCCATGCCCTCGGCGGCGAGCCGGCGCGCGGTGGCGGCACCGATGCCGCGCGCGGCGCCGGTCACCACGGCCACTCGCGGTGTGGTCGCGGGCGCGGGGGTTGTCTCGGTCATGGGTGCTGGATCCTCCGGGTCGTCACTGGTCACGAGGTCGGCCGGCGAATACCGCGCCCCACCGTCCGAGGAGCCGACCCGCGCGTCCGATCGACGAAGTGCCGACCGGTCGGTATGTGCATTGCGGCGGAAGCGGCGGAGCGGGATTCTTACTGTGCCTGTCACGGTACCGACCGGTCGGTATCAAGGCTAGAGCGCAACGCGAACTCGTTCGAGTGGTCGCGGCGGGACCGGGGCTACCGCCGCGAGCGAAACGGTGCGGAACCGGGCGGAAGGCTCACAGAACGGCTGCGCGCGACGGCATGGCGCAGCGGCTCTGCCCAGCGCCTTTGCGCGGCGCTCACCGACCCGCCGCGCACCACCCCCTGCTCGGCCTCGGGCGGGCGGCGGGCAACCAGACACCGATTCCCGCCGGAGTCAGACCCTGAGCTTCGCCAACGTCGCCTTGGCACTGGCCACCAGCATGTCGCCGGCCTGCTTGGGCGTGGTTCTCGGTGCGCCGTCGCCTCCGGTGCCGGTACTCACCCACGTGGTCTGGTAGGTCATGCCGCCCTCGCGCACCGCCAGCAACACCCACACCAACCCGGTGTCCCCCTTGCCCGGTTCGGGGACCTGGACCACCAGGTACGCCTCGCTGCCCAGGTTGCGCACCCGGTCGATCGTGTAGTGCGTCTGTTCCGTCTTCTGCGCCTCGAAGGAGCGCAGGGACGGGCCGAACTCGGCCTTGGGATCGGTCTTCTTGTGCAGCGTCACCGTCTCGGTGATCCAAGCCGTCGGGCTGGAGGCGCCGACCGCGTCCTTCGGATCGAACGGAAGGCTGCAGCCCATGGTTTCGAGGTTGGGCTCCCGTATGCCAGTGGCCTTCGGCTTGGGATCGTCGGTCACCACGTAACCGGTGAAGACCTCCGCATCGGTCGCCGCGCACAGGTCCGCGGTATAGCGGTAGCCGGCCTGACCGGGCCCGTCGTCCCCACCCCCGAATCCACCGGTGGCGAACAGCGTGCCCGCCCACACCGCCGACGCGACCCCCGCTCCGGCCAGGGCCCACAACCACCCTCGGCCGCGCCCATCCACGGATCCCGGCGGGCGACCATAGGGTCCACCCGCCGGTCCGAACCCCGGCCCGACGTCGGCCGACGAGGGGAACGAGCCGGGTTGGTAGGGCCCCAGCGGCGCCGACGCCGGACCGTACGGACCGGGCGGCGGGGCCGACTGCGGATATCCGTGCGATGGGACCGGCCGAGGCGGTTCTCCCGGAATCGACATGCTGCGAACATAGCGGAGCGGAAAGGGAGTTCGACCCCTTCCGCAACCCCTATCCCGACGACCCGGCGCCGGCCGGGGCCGCCGGCTCCGGGCGCAGCACCATCAGCGCGGCGTCGTCGGTGAGTCGGCCGCCGCCATGCGCCAGCAGCGCCCGTTGCAGCAGGCCGAGCAGCTCGGCTCCGGACATCCTCGGATCGGCATGCCGGGCGAGCCATTCGCGCAGCGGGAAGAACCGCCCCTCGGCGTCCCGGGCCTCGGTGGTGCCGTCCGTGTACAGCAGCAACAACTCGTCCGGTGCCATCCGAAAACGATGGGCCGGCGCCCGCTCCTCGGCGGGGAGCAACCCGGCCAACCCGAGCGGCAACTCGGTCGGTACGTCGATCCAGCGCACCCCGGACGGGCCGATCAGGGCGGGCGCCTCGTGGCCGTGGTTGACCAATTCGACCAGCCCGTCCGGGCCGAACCGGGCGAGCAGCGCCGTGGCGAACCAGTCCGTGTCCGGCCCACCGAGCAGCACCTGGTTGCGGCCGAACCGCTCCAGGGCCTCGCCCATACGATCCCCGACCCGGTGCAACTCCGGCTCGGTGAACGCGGCCTCGTCGAAGGTGCCGACCAACGCCGCACCGGCGCCGACGGCGGTCATGCCCTTGCCCTGCACGTCGGCGATGAACGCGCGCGTCCCGTACCGCGTGGCCACCACGTCGTACACGTCCCCGCCCACCTCGGCGTCGCGCTCGGCCGCCAGGTAGCTGCGGTCGACCCGGACCCCGCCCACCACCGGCGGCGCCGGCGGCAACAACGCGCGCTGCACGTGCTCGACCACATTGCCCAGCCGCGACACCCGATCCTGCAATCGGGTCCGCAACAACACCGTGGCCACCGCGATCGCGCCGCCCAACACCACCACCACGAACCCGGCCCAGTCGTGCGTGTAGCCGCTCGGCGCCAGCCACGGATCCAACACCAGGAACGTCAACGTCGCCAGCACCGCGTAAACGGTGGTCGCGCGCACCGTGGTCAGGCTCGACGCGGTCATCGGCACCAGACACAACATCGTGTCGGTCCGAAACTCGTCGGGTGTGCCGAAGTCGACCGCCACGATCACGATGTACAGCAGCGCCGGCAACAGCGGGATCAGCCGCCGCATCGGCCGGCCACCGCCCCCGCCGACCGCCGGGGTCTCGCTCATCGGGAAGCCACCACCCTGGTTCACCCGCAAGGGGCCGTGCAGATCGGCCCTCCCACCCCTTTCCCGATCCACCCTCCGTCCAGCTACGCCACACGGCTGACCATCGCAAACGCCCGTCCCCGGCACCGGACGACCGTCCCCATGCGGCGCCGGCGACCGGCAACGGCGCGGCCGGGCGGGTTCAGGCGGTGGAACCGGCCGCCGCGAGCAGGGTTTCGGCCAGCCGGCGGGCTCGTTCGGCCGGGGCGGCGGTGCGCTCGCGCAGGGCGGTGACCACGGCGCCGTCCATCAGAAGGACGAACTGCCTTGCGAGTAGGGCAGGTTCGGCGACCTCGGCGGCGGTCAGGAGCTGTTCGAGGTAGCCGACCACGGATTCCTTGTGCGCCGCCGCGACCCGATGCGCGGGACTGTCCGGGTCGGCGGACTCGATCATCGTGTTGATGAACGCGCAGCCCCGGAAGTCGTTGCGGACGAAGCGCTCGGCAAGCGCGTCGAAGACGGCGAGCGGCCGGCCACCGAGCGCCTCGACCCGCTCGGCGAGCCAACTCCGCCAGCGCCGGTCGCGCGCCTCCAGCACGGCGACCACGAGGTCGTCCTTGCTCGGGAAGTGCCGATACAACGACGCCCGACCGACGCCCGACTCGGCCAGGATGCGCTCGATGCCGACGGCGCGGATCCCCTCGGCGTAGAAGAGTTCCTCGGCGGTGGCGAGCAGGCGGTCTCGGGCTTTGACGGGCACGTTCGGAATCCTAACCCCCCTTGACCGGAAACGGTACCGATCAGTACCGTCTGGAAAACGGCACCGATCGGTACCGTTTCTGTTTCCGCGCCACACCCACGGGGGTCCGCATGTCGTCCACACCCGCCCCGGCCACCGCTCCGGCGGTCGCCCCCGCCCAGCCCGACACCGAGGACCTCCTCGCCCGGGTCGCCAGGCAACTCGGCCGGGTGCCCAACCTCTACGCGGCGCTCGCGAGCGGCCCGGCCGCCCTGGAGGGCTACCTCGCGATGCGCGACCGGCTCACCCGGGGTGTGCTGCGCGCGCGTCTGCGCGAGCAACTCGCGTTGCTGATCGCACAGGAGAACGAGTGCACCTACTGCGTCAGCGCGCACTCCCTCCGCGGCGGCCTGATCGGGCTGACCGAGGAGCAGCTCCGGGCCACCCGCGAGGGCCACGACACGGACCCGCACACGGACGGGGTCCTGCGCCTGGCCCTCGCGATCATGCGCACCGGCGGCCGGGTCACCGACGCGGACCGGGCGGCGGCCCACACCGCCGGCGTCACCGACGCCGAGCAGGCCGAGATCGTCGCGCACATCGCGCTGAACACGCTCTCCAACTACTACAACCACCTGGCCCGACCGGAGCTGGACTTCCCGGAGGTACCGGCGTGACCGAAGGCACGGGCCCGACCGAAGGCAGCCGAAGAGCCACGGGCACGGACCCGGCCACCGAAAGCCCCCGAGCCACCACCGACGGCGAACAAGCCGCCTCGGCCCAACGCACCACCACGATCGGAGCCCCCGCATGAACCGCACCTGGCACGACGCGTCCGTCGAACTCGTGGACGGCTATTCGGTGATCGACGCCGACGGCACGGCCACCGCTTCGGTGCCGGCCGTCCGAGTGGCCGTCGAGGGCGGCTTCGCGCACCTGGACATCCCCGGTACCGGTGTCGTCCAGATCGTCTCGGCGCCGGCCGTACGGCTGATCACCTACCGCACGGAGCGTGCCTCGGACTGAACGGGCCCGGGTGCGCCGGCCGGTACGGGGGTCCGGCCGGCGCACCCGGTCCACATCGCGTCCCGCATGCGCGCCGTCGAGGTCGGGTAGTCCCGATGAGTTTTCCGGCCCGCCGCAGTCCACCCCTCATGGACCGCGACGACGACGCGCAAAGGAATCACCCCATGACACCGGATCTGCAACCGCCCGCCACGACCATCGCCGCGCTCGTGGTCGGACTCGACGACTCCCGGCTCGACGATCCGACTCCGTGCACGCACTACACGATCCGCGATCTGCTCTCCCACCTGGTCGGCCTGACCGCCGCCTTCCGCGCCGCGGGGCGCAAGGAACTCGGCGCGCTGACCGAGACCGCCCCCGGCGCCGAGATGCCCCCGCTCGGCGCGGACTGGCGCACGGTCCTGCCCCGACAACTGGACGAGCTGGTGGAGACCTGGCACGAGCCGGACGCGTGGACGGGCGTCACCCAGGCCGGTGGGGTGACCCTGCCGGCCGAGATCATGGGGCTGGTGGCCCACAACGAGCTGGTGCTGCACGGTTGGGACCTGGCCCGCGCGCTGGGCCGCGACTACACGGTGGACCCGGCGAATCTGGAGACCTCGCTGGCGTTCCTGACCCCGGCGCCGGATGCCGAGGACACCCCCGACGAGCAGACCCTGTTCGCCCGCCCGCTGCCTGTGCCCGCCGACGCCCCGCTGCTCGACCGGGTGGTGGCCCTGGCCGGCCGGGCGCCGACCTGGCAGCCGTCGAAGGCGTAGCCCGGGCGGCCGGGTACGGTGCACGGACGTACCGAATCCGATCGCACCGCGAAGGGAACGAGCGGCCCATGACCTCGCAACCGGAGCAGCCCGAGCAGCCGCAGCAACCGGAGCGGGCGCAGCCACCGCACGAGGACACCGTGCTGCTCGACCGGGTCGGCCCGGGCGGCCGACTCGGCCGGATCACGCTCAACCGCCCACGCGCGATCAACGCGCTCGACCACCCGATGGTGCGCCGGATGCGGGCCGCGCTCGTCGACTGGGCGGACGACGACGAGGTCGCGGCGGTGTTGGTGACCGGCGCGGGCGAGCGTGGGTTGTGTGCGGGCGGCGACATCCGGGCGATTCGCGCGGACGCGCTCCGGGGCGGGCAGGCGGCGCGCGCGTTCTGGCGCGACGAATATCTGCTCAACGCGCGGATCGCGGCCTATCCGAAGCCGTACGTGGCGATCATGGACGGCGTGGTGATGGGCGGCGGGGTCGGCATCTCCGCCCACGGCGACGTCCGCATCGTCACCGAGCGCTCGACCGTCGCGATGCCGGAGACCGGAATCGGCTTCGTACCCGATGTCGGCGGCACATACCTGCTCTCCCGCGCCCCCGGCGAACTGGGCACCCACCTGGCCCTGACCGCCGGGGCGATCGGCGCCGCCGACTCGATCCTGTGCGGGCTCGCCGACCATTTCGTACCGGCCGACCGCCTGCCGGCCCTGCTCGACGCGCTCGCCGTCGAGGCCCCGGCCGACGCCGCCGCACGCTTCGCCGAGGCCGCGCCTGCGGGCGAACTCGCCGAGCGGCGTGGGTGGATCGACGCGTGCTACGCGGCGGACACCGTCGAGGAGATCGTGGATCGGCTGCTCGGCAGCGGCGAACCGGCGGCGAAGGAGGCCGCCGAACTGATCGCGGCGAAGTCGCCGACCTCGCTCAAGGTCACCCTGGCCGCGCTGCGTCGGGCTCGGGCGCTGGATTCGCTCGCGCTCGTGCTGGACCAGGAATACCGGGTCTCGTGCGCGTCGTTGGCCACGGCCGACCTGGTCGAGGGCATCCGGGCACAGGTGGTCGACAAGGACCGCGATCCGCGCTGGTCGCCCGCGACGTTGGCACAGGTCGGCGCGGCCGAGGTCGAGGCGTTCTTCGCGCCGCTGGGCGAACGGGAGTTGGGGTTGGCACCGGGGTCGGGGACGGGAGCGGGCTCGACGGCGCGCTGAGCGGGTGGCGGCTCAGTGGTGGAAGCCCGGCGCCCGGGCCTCGGTCGGCATCGGTCCGCCGAGCCGGTCCAGGAAGGTGGTCGCCTCGCGGATGTCGTCCAGGAGGTCGCGGGCCAGGTCCATGCCGAGGCCGTTGCGGACCACGATCCGCTGCACCGTCAGGTCGGCGAGGTCGTCGGGCATCGGGTAGGCCGGTACCTGCCAACCCTTCATCCGCAGCCGGTCGGACAGGTCGTACAGGTTCCAGTTCTCGGTGTGGCCGGCCTTGAGTCGCCAGGCGAACACCGGGATGTCCGAGCCGTCGCTCCACAGTTCGAACGCGTCCATCCCGGCAATGCCCTCGGCGAGCCGGCGGGCCACGTCCTGGGACGACTTCTGCACGGCGCGGTAGCCGCTGCGGCCCAGTCGCAGGAATTGGTAGTACTGGAGCAGGACCTGGGCGCCGGGGCGGGAGAAGTTCAGCGCCAGGCTGGGGGTGACCCCGCCGAGGTAGCTGACCCGGAAGATCAGATCCTCGGGAAGCAGATCCGCGCTGCGCCACACCACCCAGCCCAGACCGGGGTAGACCAGTCCGTACTTGTGCCCGGACGTGTTGATCGAGTGCACCCGCTCCAGCCGGAAGTCCCACTCCAGGTCGGAATGCAGGAACGGCGCGATCATCGCACCGGAGGCACCGTCGACGTGGATCGGCACGTCCAGCCCGGTGTCGCGCTGGATCTCGTCCAGGGCTCGGGCGATCCGCGCCACCGGCTCGTAGGCCCCGGTGTAGGTGACGCCCAGGATCGCGACCACGCCGATCGTGTTCTCGTCCACGTAGGAGGCCAGGTCGTGGCCGTCCAGCGTGCGGTGCTCCTCGCTGATCGGCACCAGTCGCGCCTCGACGTCCCAGTAGTTGCAGAACTTCTCCCACACCACCTGGACGGCCGAGCTCATCACCAGGTTCGGCCGATCGGTGGGCTTGCCGGCCGCGCGGCGGGCGTGCTGCCAGCGGCGCTTGAAGGCGAGCCCGGCGAGCATGCACGCCTCGGACGAGCCGATCGCGGAGGTGCCGATCGTGTGCTGCGGGTCGGGCGCGTTCCACAGTTCGGCCAGGATCTTCCAGCAGCGGTCCTCGATGGCCGCGGTGTGCGGGTACTCGTCCTTGTCGATCATGTTCTTGTCGACCGATTCGGCGTACAGCCGGCCCGCGTAGTCGTCCATCCAGGTGCCGACGAAGGTGGCCAGATTCATCCGGGCGTTGCCGTCGAGCATCATCTCGTCGTGCACGATCCGGTAGGCGGCCTCCGGCAACATCTCGCCGATCGGCATCCGATATCGCTCGACGGCGACCGTCTCGCCGGGACGGGCGAAGATCGGATTCAGCGCGACGACGTGCTCCTGCGACATGAACCGCCCCTTAATTGCCGTATGGGTTGCCGTATGTCGTACCTCTCCACGCTCGACGCGCCCACCGCGAGCCACAAGCGGGGCGACCCGAAAGGGTGGACCGCCCGACGTCGACGGGCGGGGCGGGGAAAGAAGGCGTCAGGGCGTGGGTTCGGGGGTGCGCGGATCGCGACGGGGGAGCACTCGGGCGGTGCCGGTGGGCAGGATCGGGGGCGGCTCGGTGGGCTCCGGCAGCGGCTGGGGCAGCGGACGCGGGGACCGACCCGGGCCGAACTCCAGGGCGACCACGTGTTCGCGCAGGGTGCGGTCGAGCAGGACGACCGAGGCCGCCTCCGGCACCACCGCGCCGCCCTGTACGGACAGCGCCAACAACAACTGGGCGAGACCGCGCCGGTGTCGGTCGAAGACCCGTCCGGGCACCCAGCGCCCGCGCTTCTCCTGGCCCGCCAGCGCGTCGGCCGGATCCACCGCGAGCAGCACCAGGTGCAGTTCGCGCCGCTGCCGACCGGCGGATCGGGCCAGCCACCGGCGCATCCACGGCCGACTGCCGCAGTCGTGCACCAGCACCGGTCCCCCGTCGCGCACGTGCGCGCGCAGCCGCCGCACGTGTTGCAGCCGCACCCACGGGCGATACACCGCGTACGGCAACCAGCGCGGCATCCGCGCCTGATACTCGACGTGCGCCGTGCGCGGGTCGACCACCGTCGCCGAGCGGGACCAGCGGTCGATCAGCGTGCTCTTGCCGCTGCCGGGCAGGCCGGAGACCACCACGACGGCACCGCTGGGATAGCCCAACACGGCGGGCCCGCGCTCGCGTCCGCGCAGGTCGACGAGCCCGCGCGGGTGCAGCGGCAGGCCGAAGTCGGCCGCCGGGTCCCCCTCGGCGTACGTGCGTTCCGGCTCGTGCGTCTCGCCCACTGTCGACTCCCCCACAAGCGCACATCCTCACAGGTCGCGCCGCCCGCGAGGCGGCCGGGGCCGCCGACGACAATCATCGTCGACACCCGCCGCCCCCGGGTACGAACGCGCCGAGGGCCGCCCGGGTGGGTGAAGCAACTCCCGGCGGCTAGCGCGTCGTGGCCTCCGCCGCCTCGTGCCGGTCGCCGTCCCGGATCAGCCATGTACACAACACGGCCGCCACGAACGCCAGTACGGACATCAGCAGGCACACCTGCGCCAACCCCGAGGTGAACGCCTCCCGGGCATCGGCCAGCGCGGCCGGATGCTCGGCCAACGGCGCGAACCGGCCGGAGACCACGCCGTCCCGGACCTGATCGACGGCCTCCGACGGCACCCCGCCGCGCGCCAACACGTCACCGCCCAGGTCGTCGCCGACCCGCGCGGTCAACAACGCGCCGCCGGCCGCGATCCCGATCGACGTACCCAGGGGGAAGAACATGTTGGTCGCCCCGGACGCCATCCCGGCCCGCTCGGCCGGCACCACGCCCACCGCCACGCCCATCAGCGGCGGGAAGCTCAATCCCCCGGAGATGCCCAGCAGCACGAAGCCGGGCAACATGACCGTCCACGAACTGTCCGCGTCCACCCGGGTCATGGTCAACACGCCGACGCCGGCCACCGCGAAGCCCAGACCGATCGCCTGCCCCGGCGTCAGCACCCGCAGCACCAGTCCGCTCAGCGGCGCGATCAGCAGGATCGGCCCGGTGAGCGCCAACATCTTCACGCCGGTCTGGAACGGCGAGTTGCCGAGCATGCCCTGCAACCACAGGATCAGGAAGGGCAACAGCCCGAACGAGGTGATCCGGGCGAACAGGGAGGCCAGGATGGCCCCGCTGAACGACGGGATGCGAAACAGCCGCAGGTCCAGCAGCGCGATCCGCGGCCGGAGCATCTCCACCACGACGAACGCGATCACCAGGACCGCCCCGCCGATGAGCGTGCCGAGCACGATCGTGTCCGTCCAACCCTGTTCGGGCGCCCTGAGCACCGCGTAGTTGAGCGCGAACAGGCCGGTGATCGCGAGCAGTACACCGGCCAGGTCGATCCGGCCGCGACCGGCCGAGGCGGTGGCGTCGTCCGGCAACCGGAACCGCGCCCCGAGCACGACCAGGGCGCCCACCGGGAGGTTGATCAGGAAGATCCACCGCCAGCCGAGCCCGTCCACCAGCGCGCCGCCGACCAGTGGACCCAGCGCCGCGGCGGCGCCGCTCAGGCCCGAATAGACGCCGATCGCGGTCTGTCGGGCGGCACCCGCGTAGGCGGACGCCAACAGCGCCAACGAGGTGGCCATCACCATCGCCGCGCCGACGCCCTGCACACCGCGGAAGGTGACGAGCAGGCCGACGTTCGGCGCGATCGCACACGCCGCCGAGGCGAGGGTGAACAGTGCGACGCCCGCGCCGAACACCCGGCGCCGACCGATCCGGTCGGACACCGAACCGGCCGCGAGCAGCAGCGCGGCGAAGGCCAACGTGTAGGCGCTGACCACCCATTGCAGGCCGCCCAGACGTGCGCCGAGATCGTCGGCGATGTCGGGCAGCGCGACGTTGACGATGGTCACGTCGAGGGTCATCAGGATGCCGGCGCCGCTGACCAGGACGGTCGGCCAGCGGCCTCCGGGCGCGGAGCCGGGCGCTGCCGGGTCCGACGGCGTCGCGTCGGCGGGCGACGGGAGGGGGGATATGGGCTTGGCCATGTGGACGAACGACCTCACGCGTCGGGGATGGACGACCTGCTATCGGGTGTGCCCGGGTCATTGCCGAGCGAGTCGCCGACCATGGGCACGTTCCGCTCGGCTCCGATATTTGATCAGTGATCAAGTAGGTTAGCCTCACCTAAGCATCCACGCCAGGGGTACGCCGAAATCACCGCACGGCGGCGACCGCCCGGCGTGCGGTGGTGAGGTGCGCGGTCGGCGGTCGGGGTCAGCGGTCCTTGACGATCAGGCCGAGCAACTGGGCCAGGGCCGGGGCCAGGTCCAGGAGTTGGGCGGAATCGATGGTCGCGCCGCGCAGGGCGTCGATGCCCGAGGCGATGTCCAGGGCGCCCGCGTCGCGGAGGTCGACCCTGCTCAGTTGCGCGTTGTCGAGCCGGATCCGCTCCAGGGTCGAGCCCGGGAAGGTCACGTCGGTCAGCGTCGCGCCGGCGAGGTCCACGTCACGCAGCAGGCAGTCCACGAAGGAGACCTCGCGGAGCCTGGTCTTGCGCAGGTTGACCGAGTCGAACTTGCAGTGGTGGAAGACCACTCGTCGCATCGTCGCGCCGAACGCCTCGATCCCGGCCAGCACGCTCGCGGCGAACTCGGCGTCCATCCACGAGGTGTCCACCAGGTCGCTTCCCACGACACGCACGCTGTGCAGCCATACGTCGTCGAACCGGGCGCGCCGATACCGGCCCCCGGTGAACGTCACCGACGAGAACGCCGACGACGTGAAGGCGGACCCGCCGGCCACCGACTCCACGAACGCGTCGCCGTCGAAGTGTGCGAACTCGTGGTCGCCGTCCCGTTCGAGTTCGCCCTCGAAAGCCACGAGCCGGTGGGCGTACGGCAGTTGGGTCAGTTCACGAGAGTTGTGCACACGCATCGCAATCCTCCACGGACGCATCGTCGGGCCCCGGTCCCACGGGGAATTCCCGTCCGCGATCGTGAACCGGTCGGCGAAGCGCGGACGGACCCATGCCTATCGCGCGACCCGCCCTTCGGCCGAATCGGCGTTGCGCAAAAGGGCCGTCGGAGCCCACTTCCCCCGGCTCCCCGCGCACCGTCGTCCGTTCCGTACGTCAGCCGGCGAAGGGGGCCACCGGTTCGGCGCCGGCGGCCAGCGCCTCGATCCGGGCGGCGATGCCGTCGAGGCTGCGATCGAGGCTGTATGTGTAGATGTGCAGGGCGTACGCCTCGCGCTGGTCGGGGCCCTCGCGCAGGTGCGCGAGCGTGTCGGCGAAGGTGCGCAATCCCTCGCCGCCGGCGGCCGGTTGCTCGGAGAGAGCGCCCGTGTCCATCACGAAGACACCGGCGGCGGCCCGGTCGTCCTCGATCACGATCGGCGACATCGCCCCGGCGAACAACACGTGATAGGCGGCCATCGCCTCGATGCCCAACCCGCTCCGGGCCAGCAGCGCGATGCCGTGGTCGATGATCGGCAACGCGGCCGGCACATCGGGCCCACGCAGCGCGAGTCGACGCGCGACGCCGGGGTGGGCACGCAGGATCGGCCGGGCGGCCAACAACAGTTCGCGGAACCAGGGCCGCCACGGCAACTCCGGGTCGGGCACCGGGAAACGCGCCACCACCTCCTGCACGACCGCGTGCGCGACCGCGTCCCGATCACCGACATGGTGATAGAGCACCTGCGGCCACGAGTCGAGCGCGGTGGCCAGGCTCCGGATCGTCCAGCCCTCCAGCCCCACCTCGGCGGTCAACGCGGTCGCCGTCCGCACGATCCGCGCCCGCGTCACGGGCTGCTTGGAGCGCACCGACGTCAGCCTGGCCTTGGGCACCCGCTCCACCCTCCT
Source organism: Embleya sp. NPDC059213 (assembly GCF_042754445.1). Lineage (NCBI taxonomy): Bacteria > Bacillati > Actinomycetota > Actinomycetes > Kitasatosporales > Streptomycetaceae > Embleya > Embleya sp. NPDC059213. Next base: position 13,212 of record NZ_JBHZAV010000084.1, on the reverse strand, counting down.
CACGCTCCGAAACCATTCACCCGACCCACCCAACCTACTGGAGGCCCTGCTGACCCCGAGCCGCCCGTGCAGGGAGCCGGTCGCGGGCCCGCGCACATCCCTGCGCGCGCTCCCGTCCTCAAGAACGCGCTTGCCCGCCCCTGCGAGGATTTCCGCATGCCGATCGAGCAGTGGGACCACGACGACCTGGTGTACGAGCACATCCTGATGTACGCGCTTCCCGACGACGCCTGGTCGGTCGAGCTCTACGCAGGCCGCATCCCGGACCGCCGACACCTGATCACCGTGCTCGTGCACGACGAGGATCCGACCCGGGCGACCCACGTACTGCTGAGCAGGGGCGAGTTGCCGCTGCCACTGCTGCGCCGCTTCCTGGACGTGGTCGAGCGCGAGGAGAGCGTGCGGGACGGACCGTGGGCGACCGAGCCGACCGAGGAACGGCACTACGGGTTCCAGACGGGATACGTCCTGCCGCATCGGGCGTGGTCGCTCGAACTCGCCGCGATCCGACCCGCGTTGCACACGCTGGTGATCGCCGAGGTCTTCGACGAGGAACCAAGGCCGACCCGCGTGCTGTTCGGCGACGGTGAACTGCCGCTCGCGGACCTGCGCCGCTTCCTCGAATCGGTCGACGAGGAGGAGCAGCGGCGGGGGTTCGCGCTCGTGTCATAGGATAGTGAGTATCGAATGGATACCGAGGGATGTGAGTGGTTGTGCACGGTACGGTGACGGCGGTGAGTCGGAGCTCGGAGCATCTGTTCACGAAACCGAACCAGGGCACCATCCGGCTGCTGGCCGGACTCGGCGTCGAGGGTGACGCCCATCTCGGGGTGACCGTGCAACACCGCTCGCGCGTCGCGGTCGATCCCACCCGACCCAACCTGCGCCAGGTGCACCTGATCCACGCCGAGTTGCACGAGGAGTTGGCCGCAGCCGGCTTCACCGTCGCGGCGGGCGAGTTGGGCGAGAACGTCACCACCCGCGGCATCGACCTGCTCGGCCTGCCCACCGGGACGCTGCTGCACCTGGGCGCGGAAGCGGTGGTCGAGGTGACCGGCCTGCGCAACCCGTGCCCGCAGATCAACGCCTTCCGGGACGGCCTGTTGAAGGCCGTCGTCGGGCGCGACGCGGCGGGCAACGTGGTGCGCAAAGCGGGCATCATGGGCATCGTCCGAACCGGCGGCGAGCTCCGCCCGGGCGACCGGATCCGGGTCGAACTCCCCGCACCACCACACCGCGCGCTCGAACGCGTCTGAGCTCGAACGCGTCCGAGGCCGAGGGCACCGCGCGCCGCCGCGAGGGCTCGCGGTGGGTGGTCCGCGGTCGTCCCGGGCGACCGGTCGGGCGTGGGTGGGTCAGGATTGTTGCTTGTGTCGCTCCGCGAACATGGTGGCGAGTGTGGCGACGACGTACTCGTCGGTGCCGGTCTTGTCGATTCCCAGGCCGGAGAGCACACCCGCGCCGTCCTCCGACTCCAGGAGCGCGAGCAGGATGTGCTCGGTGCCCACGTAGTTGTGGCCGAGCCGCAGCGCCTCGCGGAAGGTGAGCTCCAGGACCTTGCGCGCCGACTGGTCGTACGGAATCAGCTCGGGCACCGTGTCGATCGGCGGCGGCAGCACGCCGAGCACCGCCTCGCGCACGGCTTCCGGGGTCACCCCCTGGGCGACGATCGCCCGTACCGCCAGGCCCTCGGGCTCCCCCAGCAACCCCAGCGCCAGGTGCGCCGGCCCGATCTCCGGGTTGCCCACGGCGCGGGCCTCGTTCTGCGCCGTCATCACCACGTTGCGGGCCCGGTCGGTGAAGCGACCGAAGCCCTGCCCGGGGTCGAGGTCCGCCTCGCCGAACGGCTTGGCGACGAAGCGCTTCTGCGCGGCCTGCTTGGTGACGCCCATGCTGGTGCCGATGTCCTTCCAGGACGCCCCCGACCGGCGCGCCTGGTCCACGAAGTGGCCGATCAGGTGGTCGGCGAGTTCGCCGAGGTGGTCCGAGACGATCACCGCGTCGGACAGTTGGTGGAGGGCGTCGGAATGGGTCTTCTTGATGGTCTCGATGAGGTCGTCGAGCCGAACCGGATTCGTCATGCGCACAGGATTCTCCATGCGTCAACCGTAGGTTGACGATCAAGGTTCGTCAACCACAAGTTGACGAATTTTACCGAGCGTGGATGCCGCGTCGCCCGGCAACCGCGCGTCGGTCGCGCCGAATCGGCCGGGTCAGGACCGGCTCGCGTCCTCCGCGCCCGCCGGCCCGTCCAGCATCGTCCGCGCCGACCGCACCTCCCGACGCACGTCGGTCAGCGCGTCGACCGGGTCCTCGACCGGCTCCGCCGACCGGGCGGGCGGCTCGCCGGTCCGCATCGAGGCCGCCAGGACGCGCAGTTCGGCGGCCATGTGCGCGGCCGCCTCCGGCGAGGGCGGCGGCGCGCCGTGCGCGGTGCGTACCGCCGCCGCCGTGCCGGTGTCGATCACCCGCTCGACCGCGACGATCAGCGGCCACCACGCCGCGGCCCGGGCGCCGGCCGGCGGCGGCTCGCCCAACGCGCGCTGGAACTCGGTGCGGACATCGGACAGATCGCGATAGATCCGCCGCCGGGTCCGGGCCCGCGCGGCCTGATCGGTCCGCTCGTCGAACGCGCACTCGATGTATTGCGCGGTGTCCTCGATCGCGGTGGCCAACCGGGCCCCCACCCGGGTGTGCCAACTCTCCGGCCACAACACATATCCCGCGACCAACACGATCGCGCAGCCGATCAGGCTGTCCACCAGGCGCGGCGCGAGCAGCCCGACGCCCTGGTGCCCGAGCAGGTCGGACAGGATCAGGATCAGCGGTGTGATCACCGCGGTCTGATAGCCGTAGCCGCGCCGGGAGAGTATCGGCAGCGCCGCCGCGAGCACGACCACGACCGGCACCTCCCACCACCCACGCGGCACGAACTCCAGGATCACCCCCGCGACCACCAACCCCGCCGCCGTACCCAAGGCACGCAACAACGCCCGGGAGAAGACCGAGCCGAAGTCGGGCTTGAGCACGAAGGTGACGGTCAACGGCACCCAGTACGAGCGTGGTACGTCCACTACGGACACCAGTGCCTGTGCCACCCCGATGCACAACGTCAACCGCAGCCCGTACCGCCAGGACTCCGCCGACACCAGCAGGTTGCGCGCGCCGGCGGCCACCCGCTCGGGCAACGCGCCGGGCCGGCCGATGCGATCGGGGGTGCGATAGGCACCGGCGAGCGTCTCCCGCGCGTGCGCGATCGCGGCGACGACCGCGCGGTCGGCCGGGTCGGTCGCGGCGGCCGGCGCCGGCACGTCGGCCGGCACCGTGCCCCCGCGTACCGCCGCCGCGATCTCGCGCACCGCGGCCACATCGCGCTCGCCCACCGACCGGTCCTCGGCCTGCACCGCGGTGGCCGCCTCGACCAGCGGGCCGACCGAGTTCAACAGCGCCACCAGGCGGGACATACCGCGACTGCGCCCCGGCGCCACCGCCCGCCGGCCGAGCAGCAGGTCGTACGCGTGGTTGAGGGTCAGCGTCACCTCGGCCCGAGCCGTCTCCCACTCGGCGGTACCGGCCGAGGCCAGCAGGTCCGCGGTCGCGTCGTACGCGTCGGCCACCGCGACCCGCTCCGGAATGCGCGAACGCGCGGGCCACGCGAGCAGCGCGAGCAGCAGTACGAACCCGGCACCCAGCAGGGTCAGCATCGGCGCCCGCCACCACGGCGAGGGCATCGGCAGGCCCGCCCCGATCACCGCCATCAACAACAGGTTCAGGCCGGACGCGGAGGCCACCGCGCCGATCGTGCTGATCATCCCGGCGACCAGGGCGACCACCGTCAACAGCGCGACGGCCGACCAACCGTGGCCGAACTGCCAACTGCCGAGCGCGAGTCCGATCGCGCCGACGATCTGCGGTACGGCGATGTTGAGCACCCGCAGCCGGTAGGCGTCGGCGGTGTCCCCGAACACCGCGCCGAGCGCGCCGATGGCCACCAACGCGCCGGAGGCGCTGTCCCCGATCGCCACCCCGACCGCGAGCGGCGTCGCGATACCGATCGCCGCGCGCACCGCGGCCGCCTTCGGCACCGGGCCGGGGTTGGCCCGCAGCGTCAGGGTGAGCCACTCGGGCGGCGCGAGCCGGCCCGATCGGGCGGCACCGTCGGCGCGCTCGCCGTCGTCGGGATCGTCGTGTTCGGTCATGGTCATCACAGGATCCCGAACGAGACGAGGGGAACGGACAAGGCACGCGGGGCCGGACGAGTACGGCATTCCGCTTCGCGGACCACGTTACCGAGGCCGCACCGGACACGAGCGGCCGGCCCGCCCGGACCGGTCGCCCGGAGGGCTCCTTGGCCGGCCCGCGTGCTCAGCCCGTCACGGACTTGCGTGCGTGTACGAAGAGTTGCTCCTCGGGGCCCGCAGCCGGGTGGTTCGGCTGGAACACGCTGACGCCGTGGTGGACGATCTCCAGGCCCGCCGCGCGCAGCCGCACGAGCAGTTCCTCGGTGCTGTGGCTGGTCACCCGGGCCCGGTGGCCCAACCATTCGATCTCCACGCCGTCCGCCTCGGCCGGCACCGTCGCGAACGCGAGCAGGCCGCCCGGCGCCAGGCGCGCGCCGAGCCGGTCCAGTTGGGCGTCCAGATCGGCCCTGGGCAGCTGAAGGAACGGGAAGAACGCGCACACCGCGTCCCACGCGCCGTCGTCGTCGAGCAGATCGCGTACGTCCAACTGCTCGAACGTGGCGCCCGCCACCCGTTCCCGAGCCAGCTCGACCATGGTTGCCGAAACGTCGATCCCGGTGACCCGATGACCGGCCGCGACCAGCCTTTCGGCGGTCGGCCGGCCGGTGCCGGACCCGATGTCGAGCACCTTCGAGCCGGGCCGGAGTTCGGCGATCAGCCAGTCCAGCGCGGCCAGTTGCTCGGGCAAGTCCGCGAACGCGGTCTCGTACGCGGCGCCGACGGCATCGAACAGGGCGGCGGCCGGGGACTCCGGGCCGTGTGCCAGCGGAGAGTGCGAGGCGGATTCGGGGCTCATGGAGGAGGGCGTCCTTTCACCGGCGGAACACGAAACGGTGGCACGGGAAACGATGGAGCGCGGAGCGGGGGCGGGGCTTGGGCCGGGGAGCGGAGAACCGAAACAGGCGGCTAGACCCCGGAACGGGCAACGGAAGCGGGCCGGCGGCGGCTACCGACGCAGCAGGATGCCCCGGATGAACGCCGCCTGCCCCGCGTGTTGCAGGTCGTCGGCGATCACACTGACCAGCCGTGCGCCCAGGGTGACCGCCGGCGTCCAGTTCTCGTCGACCACCCGATCCAGGTCGGCGGCCGACAGTTCACGGACGAAGGCGATGGTCTGCTCGTGGACCGCGTCGTAGTAGTCGGTGAGCAGCGCCGCCGAGTCGACCCGGACCGCGCCCACCGCCTCGGCGTCCTGCCCGTATCCGATCGCCCGGACCGGGAAGGGCAGTTCGAAGCGGCCGTGCCAGTCCTGCGCCGTCCACACCTGCTCCAGCGCCGCGACGTCCGACACGTGGTCGTCCTGGACCCGGGCCAGATGCCAGATCAGCCAGGCGATCGAGTTCGCGTCGTCGTCGAGTCGCTCGGCCAGTTGTGCGGGGGTCAGCCCCTCGACCGCCTCGTGCACCACCTCGCGCACCCGGCCGAACGCGTCGACCAGTAGCTCCGCGCTGTTCATCGAACAACCCCTCGTTTCGTTGCGCTCGTCCGCTCGATGTCCGGTACGCCCGCCCATCGACCCTGCTACTCCTGCCCAGCCTGCTCCCGGTCGTACACCTGCCGAGCCGCCTCGATGGTCGGGCCGTGTCGCTCGGCCCAACGGACCAGGCCGGTGAGCGACGCGGTCAACTCGCGCGCCACGTCGGTGAGCGTGTACTCGACCTTCGGCGGCACGGTCGGATACACGGTGCGCGTCAACAGCCCGTCACGCTCCAGCCGGCGCAGGTTGAGGGTGAGCACGCGTCGGCTGATCCCGGGTACCGCGCGTTCCAACTCGGTGAACCGGATCGGGCCCTCGGCGACCGACACCAGGATGCCGATGCTCCACTTGCCCGCGACGTGGTCGAGCGTGCCGACCACCTGACACGCGTTCGCCCACGTGACGCGTCCCGAATCGGCGTCGGGCTCCCGCTCCCCGTCGCCCTCGGCAACATTCGGGCCGGCCGGAACGCCGCCGACCTGGACGGGTACATCGGTGTTACTGCGGAACGTCAAGGTGCCTCCTTACGCGAACCGCCATGGTCACAAAGAATCGACCCAGCGAACAACGAGGCACCCACGAAGGCGAGAACGAGACACCATGAACACCGACGAAACGCCCCGCGACGAAACGCCCCGTGACGAAGCCGCGCCGACCGATGCCGCAACGACTCCGGTCGATCCCGCGGAGCCCGCCGGCCCCGCCGAGGAGGCCCCCGCCGGTCCCCCGCCCCGACCGCTCACCGAGGACGAGGTGCTGGAGATCCTGGCCCGCGAACGCATCGGCACGCTCGCGACGATCAAGCGGGACGGTCGGCCGCACCTGTCCAACATGCTCTTCGCGTGGGATCCGGCCGCCCGGGTGATCCGCTTCTCCACCACCGCCGACCGCGCCAAGCCGCACCACGTCCGGCGCAACGCCAACGCCGCGCTGCACGTGTCCGGCGGCAACGTCTGGTCGTTCGCGGTGGCCGAGGGGGACGCCGAGGTCACCGAGCCGACCACGATCCCCGGCGACGCCACGGGCCGCGAGTTGCTGGCCATGGTCCCGGCCGAGTTCCGGCCGGCCGACGAGGCGACGTTCCTCGCGGGCGCCGTCGCGGAGCGCCGGGTGGTGATCCGACTGGCCGTCACCCGCCTGTACGGCACGGCACTGGACGTCCCCGACGCCTGAGCCGACGCCGGCGAGATCCTCACCCGGAGGCTTCCGTCGGTGCGCACAGGGTCCGGCGCACGGTGTCGCGGAGCCAACGGTGGGCTCCGTCGGCCGTGTGCCGCGGGTGCCAGGCCATCCCGATGGTCACGGGCGGCAGTGCCAGGGGGATCTCCAGGAGGTGCAGTCCGAGGGCCCCGGCATCGTGGGTGAGGGGCGAGGGGGCGGCGCCGGGGAGTGCGGCGGGTACGAGGCAGACGATGTCGCTGCGGGCGGCGAGGGTCATCGCGGCCAGATGGCTGGGCAGAACGACGCTGACCCGCCGCTGGAGGTTGTGCTCGGCCAGGGCGGTGTCGAGGGGGCCGGTGAACCGGCCGCGACGGCTGACCGAGACGTGTTGGGCGGCGGCGAGCCGGGCCGGGGTCAGCGTGCCTTCGGTGAGCGGATGGCCGGGCCGGACGGCGGCCACCATGCGGAGGTCGACCAGTTCGTCGACCCGGGTTTCGGGGTCGACGTGGTCGATGGATCCGATCTCCAGGTCGATCCGGCCGTCGCGCAGGGCGGGCCCGGCCTCGAACTCCTCGGCCCGGATCCGGAACGAGACCCCCGGCGCCTCCCGCCGGGCCAGTTGCAACAGTCCGGGGGCCAGTGCCGCGCCGACCAGGTCGGCGGCCTGGATGGTGAAGGTGCTGCGCAGACCGGCGGGGTCGACGCTGGCACCGGGGCTCAGCAAGGCGCCGAGGCTGCGGACCACGGAGACGGCCTCCTCGCGCAGGGCCTGGGCGCGTGGAGTGGGGACCATGGTCTGGCCGGCCCGGACCAGCAGGGGGTCCTGGAGGATGCGGCGCAGGCGGGCGAGATTGCGGCTCATCGCGGCGGGCGAGGTGTGCAGACGCGCCGCGGCACGAGTCACGCTGTGCTCGGTCAGCAGGGCCTCGAGCGCGATGGCGAGATTGGCGTCGATGACCGGATCCGGGCTGCTCACCAGCATTATTCCATTTCAGTCAATGATTCCGTGCCGAAGTTCCCATTGTGGCAGTACGCGGACCCCGAGCAGGATCGGGGACGTACCCAATCGGCACGACCCCATGAGGTTTTCATGATCGTCATCACTGCTCCCACCGGGAACATCGGCCGTCACCTGCTCGCCCGGCTCCTGGAATCCGCCCCCGCCGCGGGCGAGGAACTGCGCGTGATCGTGCGCGATCCGGCCCGGCTCCCGGACGCGGCGCGCGGACGCGTCGACGTGGTCACCGGCTCGCACTCGAACGCCGAGGTCCTCGACCGGGCCTTCGAGGGCGCGGACGCCGTCTTCTGGCTCGTCCCCCCGGACGCCGCCCTGACCCCGCAGGACGCCTACCTCGGTTTCAGCCGCCCCGCCGTCGAGGCGCTCGCCGCCCACCGCGTCGGCCACGTCGTCGGCGTCTCCGCACTCGGCCGCGGCACCCCGCTCGCCGACCGGGCCGGCGTGGTCACCACCTCCCTCGCCATGGACGACCTGATCGCCGACAGCGGCGTCGCCTACCGAGCCCTGGCCTGCCCGTCCTTCTTCGAGAACTTCCTGGAGGAGGCCGACTCGATCCGCGAGAACGGCTTCTTCACCGACTCCGTCGACGCCGACCGCAAGGCCCCCCTCGTCGCCGTCGCCGACATCGCGGCCGCCGCGGCCGGCCTGCTGCTGGACCGCTCGTGGACCGGCACCGGCAGCGTCCCGGTCCTCGGGCCGCAGGACCTGTCTCCCAACGACCTGGCCCGGATCATGACCGAACAGTTCGGCCGCCCCGTGCGCTACGAACGTCAGCCGCTCGACGAGATGTACACCACCCTTGTCGGCTACGGCCTCAACGAGGCATTCGTGCAGGGCATCGTCGACATGAAGCGGGCCAAGGACGAGGGCCTGGACGCCGGCGTCGCCCGCACCCCGGAGACCGCCTCCCCCACCGACTTCGAGCAGTGGTGCGCGCAGCACCTCAAGCCCGCCGTCCTGTCCTGAAGTCCCGTACCCGGCGCCGGAACACCGAGCCCGGCGCATCCGAACCACCCGCCACCTTGGAGGCACCCCGATGTCCACTGCCACGACCGAACCGCCGGTCACCGCGTTCATGCTGGTCAAGACCACGCCCGAGTGGCTCGCCCTGACCGTCGAGGAACGCGTGCACGCCTTCACCACCCAGGTCCTGCCCGCCATCGAGGCCAAGACCACCGGCGTCCGGTCACGCTTCTACGACACGGAGTTCTACTCCGTGCGCGTCACCGACGTCTGGGTGTGGGAGGCCGAAGACCACCACTCCTACCAGCTCCTGATCGACGCACTGCGCGAAACCCCGTTCTGGGACCGCTACTTCGAGATCGTCGACCTCCTGGTCGGCACCGAAAACGGCTACGCCCGAACCTACGGCCTCGAACCTGTGGCCACGATCGCCACCTGATCCAGCGGCCGGGCGGGCGGGCGACCGGCGACGCGGGTGGCCGGGTGCGCCGGGTGAGCGGGAAACCGGGCCGACGCCTCCGGCTGATTGCCACCGGAGGGCATCGGCCCGGAGGCCGGAGATGTCGGCGCTAACCGCGATGCGCTCGGCGGTAGGCGCGGGGGGTGGTGTCGGTGAAGGCGCGGAAGTGTCGGCGCAGGGCGGCGGGTGAGTTGAATCCGGTGCGGGCGGCGATGCGCTCGACGGGGACGTCCGTTTCGGTCAACAGGCGGCGGGCCTCGTGGAGACGGGCGCGGAGCAGGTACTGGAGCGGGCTGAGACCGGTGTGGGCGTGGAAGCGGCGGGTAATGCTGCTGACGCTGGTTCGCGCGTGGTCCGCGATGGCGGCCGGGGTCAGGGGGTGCTGCAGGTTGGCCTCCACCCAGCGCAGGGTGGGTTCGAGGCCCACACTTTCGGTGACTTCCCGATCGATGGTGTCCCGGACGTCGTCTGCATACGTGTGCAGCGGCGTGATCAGTTCGCGGCCGGTCTCCTCGGCCACCCGGCGGCCGTGGTCGCTGCGCAGCAGGTACAGGCAGAGGTCCAGGCCGCCGAACACGCCCGCAGCCGTCAGGAAGTGCCCGTCCTCGACCACTGTGCCGAGCGGGTCCACCTCGATCTCGGGATACCGGTCCGCCAGTTCCTCCAGGTACCGCCATCCGGTGGTGGCGCGGCACCCGTCGAGAAGTCCGCTCGCGGCGAGGGTGAACGTCCCGGTGCCGACGGCGGCGATCCGGCTCCCGCGCGCCGCCGCCGCCCGCAGCGCGGCCGAGACGCCGGGCGGCGGCTCGTCGCGATGGCCGTCGTGGCCGGGAACCAGGACGACGTCCGCGTCCGCGAGGCCGTCGAGATCGAACGGCGTGTCGATCCGGAGCACGGCCGGAGCGCCGGTGGCCCGCAGACCGCGAGCCGCGCAGATCCTGATCTCGTAGGTCAAGCCCGGGTGGTCGCGGCAGGCGGCCCCGAACACCAGCCCGGGAGTGGTGAGTTGATGCCCCGGGACTCCGTCGAGGGCGAGGACGGCGATCACTGACATATCCGGAATCTAGTACCGCCTTGCCGGAATCCCCTACTGGGTGACGGCCGGCATCGGCGCGCCGCGTCCGACGGGACCGCATCGAGGTGTGCGGTGGCGCGTGGTGCCGGTACCGGCCGTGCGCTCGCTTGCGCCGAGCCGGTGCGGGCTCTGCACCGGGCCACCGGGTGCGCTGGGCCGGATCGCAGTCGCGTCGGGCCTCTCGGGCGGGGCGGTCCCGGGACACGCAGGCCGAGCGGTTCCGGGCCACCGGGTCGGGTCGGTCCTGGGACACCCGGGTCGGGTCGGGGCGGTGCCGCCCACTCGCGTCACGTCCGCTCGGGCCGAGCCGGTAGCCGTGGGCGTTGCGGGCGAAGGGGGCGCCGGGGTGGGCAGGGGCGGGTGTGGGTGCGGGTGGGGCCGTCCTGCTTGCGGCCCGGGTGCATCACAATCCTGTCGACTCTGCGGACCGTGCCGCCGGGGCCGGTGCGGTTCGGGCTGCCGATCCGCACCATCCCGTCCGGCACGATCGGCAGACCGGCGGTGTCGGCGCCGTGCGCCGCGCTGCCGGCCGTCGCCGTGGTACCGAGCACGATCGCCGCGCCGACCGCAGCGATCGATTTCGCGAGCAGGCGGCGAGCGCGGGCGCTCGGGGCGGGCATCGAGGGCCGGACGCCCCCGTGTCCGTCCCCGTCCCAGCCATCCTCCGCGCCGCGCCACACGCGGAAATGGCCGTTCCAGTGGCTTCCTCGGCTAGATTCCGGTCATGCCAGTGATCGCCGTCCTCGTTCTCGACGGGGTCCCCGGGCACCAGCTCACCGCACCCGGCCTCGCGTTCGGCACCGCCGCCCGGCATCATCCTCCGGTCGCCTACGACGTGCGGATCTGTACCGCTCCGGGCTTCGAGGCGACCGGCGGCCTCGCCTCCTTCCGGGTCGAAACCCCTTGGGGATTGGACGGATTGGCCGATCTCGACGACACGGACACGGTGCTGCTGCCGGGACACGAGCGTTTCCGGGACCCACCGCCACCGGACGTCGCCGCCGCCCTCCGCGCCGCCGCCGCGCGTGGCTGCCGGATCGGCGCCGTCGGCACCGGCACGTTCACCCTCGCGGCCACCGGCCTGCTCGACGGCCGGCGCGCCGCGACCAGCCGCCGCAACACCGCGGAACTGGCCCGGCTCCACCCGCGGATCGATGTCGACCCCGAGGGTTCGGTGGTCGCGGACGGTCCCTTCCACAGCGCCGCGGGCGTCCTCGGCGGCATCGACCTCTGCCTCGACCTGATCACCCTGGACCACGGCATGGCCGTGGCCATCGAAACCGAACGCCAGCTGTTCCTACAACTCCACGACCCCACGACCCCCGCCACGACCTGCGCCGCCTACACCCCACCCGGCAGCAGCCTCGCCCCCACCACCGCATGGATGGAGGCCAACCTCCGCCACCCGCTGACCCTCGACGACATCGCCGCCCACGCCGGCCTCGGCGCCCGCCACCTCACCCGCCGCTTCCACGCCGAAACCGGCCTCACTCCCCTCCAATACCTCCTGCGCGCCCGAATCCAACGAGCCCAATGGCTCCTGGAACGCACCGAGGACCCGGTGGAACGCATCGCCACCCTCACCGGCCTCGGCACCCCCGCCAACCTCCGCCGGCACTTCCAACGCCAAACCGGCACCACCCCCACCACCTACCGCACCGCCTTCCGCACCTTCGTCACCAACCTCACACCCCGAGAATGAGCCGACAAGAACACCGGCCCGGGAACCGGCCCAACCCAGCCGACGGCAAACCCACCAACCACCAACCGAAGCCCCCGCGCACGTCGCGGCGAGCCCAGCCCCCTCGCCCTCACACGAGCAGGCGAAGTCCACACACAGGTGAGCCAAAACCCGGCCCGAGCGTCGGAACCCGGGCCTCTCCGACGGAAGTTCCTACGCGTGGGGCGTGACCCAGGCCGCCGGGCTGCCACCACCGAATCGGGATGAAGCCCCCACGCAGGTCGGGTGCCATACCGGCGCCTCGGCAACCGGGGTGTTGCCGAGGCCGCCCCCGTGTGGCCATGGCGCCCGGACGGCCCACCCGGCACATTCCCGGGTCGGAGCGACGGGTCCTCGGCAAAATACGAGGCCATCCGGTCGGTTCTTCGTGCTTTCGCCAATCCAACAGACACGCGGGGCACCGACGGCCATGTCTTCGGAGGCCTCCAGCTCACCGGTGTCACGACCCCACGCGTTCGGCCTGTCACGGGCACGGTCGTGTTTGCAGCCATCGGTGCCGGTTGTCGGCAAACGCCTGCCACAGCCCAACTCCCGAAGCACCGCATGTCCGGGTGACCGTCGAGGAATCCCTATCCATCGCCCCGGGTGCCCTCACGAACCGCGACATGCTTTTCACCAACGTCGTGGACGGGGTCGCCGAGCCGGCCCAAGAGTGCCGCAAGTGCGCAATGGCATCCCACTCCTACGACGCCCGGGTCGCCCGCACCCGTTGTAATCACCCAATGGTCGAGAACTACCGCGTGATGTAGAGGCCAACGGGCACGGCGGGCCGCCCATGCTGTTCAGGTTCAGGCAGGTCACCCCGCCAAGCACCTCGGCGCCGGCGGCAGCTCGGATAACGAGGCCGCCGTCCTGGAGGCACGTCGGCGCCGCCGGCAGGAACGGGCTCGGCGCTGGCCCGTCGAGCTTTCGAACGAGGCTCCCAACGGCGTCCAACAGTGCCTGGAAGCAGGTCAGGGTGTTTTCGTCGGGTCCGCCGGGGAGCCTTTTCGAGTGGGTCGGGCGTGCGCAGCCGGCGGTCGCGTCTTGGTCGGGTCGGGCGCGGGTGGCTTTGTGCTAAACGGTCGGCGTGGACC
>NZ_JBHZAV010000083.1:22314-41193 GCF_042754445.1 Embleya sp. NPDC059213 | reverse complement strand
GGCTGGAGGTGGCTGCTTTGGCGGTTCGGGGTGCGGTGGGTTGCTGGGTCGGGCCCGTCGGGGGTTGGCCGGCCTGCGGCCTGCTTGTCCTCAAGTGCCGGACGGGCTGGAGGTGGGTGGGCGGGTTGGGGTGGGTGGGGTGTCGGGTCGGTCCGTCGGGTTGGCCGGTCTGCGGCCTGTTTGTCCTCAAGCGCCGGACGGGCTGGAGGTGGGTGGGCTGGTGGGTTGGGTTGCGGTTGGTGGGCGGGGCTTGGTTGGGGTGCTGGTTTTTGGTGTCGGGCGGGGTGGAGTCGGCGGTTCGGGGTGTGGTGGGTGGGTGTTCGGCGTAGTGGCCGTTGCCTTGTGGGGGTTTGGGCGTTGGGCCTGGTGTGGCGGAGTCGTGGATGGGTGCGGTGGGTGCGGGGCCCGGGCGGCTGGTGGTTTCTTCGGGGACGCGTGATCACCGGTACGACCCGGCGACGGCCTGGCGGGTGTATCAGGGCGAGGACGGCAGCCTGACGGTCAGCACGGACGCGTGGCAGGAGGATGCGCACACGCTGATGGCGATCCGCACCGACTGGTACGCCGACGCCGCGGCGGCCTCGGCGGCGGGCGGCCTGCCGCCGGACGTGGCCGGCCGGGTCACCCGCGCATTGGGTGCCGAGCCGGTTCCGCCGCCGCCGTACCGCGACTTCGCGGAGGCGTTTCGCGCGGGCGTCACGCCGTCCCACCCGGAGCCGGTCGCCGGCCTCGAACTGGCCGTCCGGCACCGACCCGCGCAGGACGAGTTCGGCGTGGGCGGCGACTGGTACGACGTCTTCACGCTGGACGACGGCCGGGTCGCGCTGGTGGTCGGCGACGTCCAGGGCCACGGCGCGGGCACGGCGCCGATCATGGCCAGGATTCGTACCCTGCTGCACGCGTACGCCGTGGTCACTCCCGATCCCGGCCGCACGCTCGCGCTGGTCAACGACTTCCTGGACCGGTTCCCCGGTCCCGCCCACGCCACCTGCACGCTGGCCTACCTGGACCCGGCGACCGGCAGCCTGCGGGTCGCGCGGGCCGCGCATCCGCCGCTGCTGCTCGCCGATCCGGCCGGGACGCCGCGGATCGAAGACGTCGAGGGCGGCCTGCCGCTGGGCATGCTGGCCGATCAGGGCTATCCGTGCACGACGCTGGCCGTGGCGCCCGGGGAGACCCTGGTCCTGGTCACCGACGGCCTGGTCGAGGGCCCGCAGTTGGCGCTGGACCGGGGCATGGAACGGCTCGCGCACCGCTTCGAGCGCAGCCGGGGCCTGGATCTGGAGGCGACCGCGGAGCGGTTGTTCGGACTCGCCGACCTGACCGGTCATCGGGACGACGTGACGTTGTTGCTGGCGCGGACGAAGGCGGGCTGACCGTGCCGCATTTTCCCGTGTCACAAGATCTCGGGTAATCGGCGTCGGTGATTGTCGATCACCCTTCGATTTCGGGCCGACCGGTGTTTTCCCACGCGTTTCCGGGCCGCTTCCGTCGGGTGGGATCAGGGGTGTCGCGGGCCACAAAAGGCCGTTCCCCTGGATCTTCCGTCTTGGGCGCGAGAGGATCTGACTATGCGTCAGCTCGATGTCCCGGGCGGCGCCTGGCATCTGACGTGACGTTAGCCACGTGTAAACAAAGTTCCGGCCGACGCTCGCATACTGTCCCGTACGCAGACCTCATACAGGCGTATGCAGCGCTGGTTGAACCAGGCGATTTTGGGAGGCTCCACGTGGAGTTCGGCATCTTCCTGAACGGGTACACCCCCGGTCCGGCCGCTCACGATCGCGCGAGCGAGCACCTCGTGCTCATGCGCGAGATGGAATTGGCCATCAAGGCCGACAAGCACAACTGGAAGTACGCCTGGTTCGGCGAGCACCACGGTCTGGTCGAGTACAGCCACATGTCGGCTCCCGAGGTCGTCATCGGCTACGTCGCGGGCAAGACCGAGCGCATCCACCTGGCGACCGGCATCAACAGCCTGTCGCCGCGCAAGGAGCACCCGGTCCGCTACGCCGAGCGCGCCGCGATGATGGACCACATCACCGAGGGCCGCTTCGAGTGGGGCACCGGCCGCGGCGCGGGCAGCCACGAGATGGCCTCGTTCAACATCATGGACAAGAACTCGACGAAGACCGAGTGGGACGAGGTCGTTCGCGAGATCCCCCGGATGTGGGCGCAGACGGACTACACGTTCGAGGGCGACCACTTCACGGTGCCGACCCCGCACGACATCCACCCGAAGCCGTACGGCGAGTCGCACCCGCCGATCTGGGTCGCCTGCGGCAACCCGGCCACCTTCGGCAAGGCCGGCTCGATGGGCATCGGCGCGATCGCGTTCAACTTCGAACCGGTCTACAACCTCAAGGGCCGCATCGAGGCCTACAAGGAAGCCGCCGAGAACCCGGTCGAGATCATCGGCGACTACCAGAACAACAACGTGATGATGACGAACGCCGTCATCTGTCTGTCCGACCGCAAGCGCGCTCGCGAGATCGCGCTCAGCAAGGGCCGCGGCTACCTGGTCACCCTGGTGAACCTGTACCACGACACCATGCCGAAGTCGGCGGACGCGATCACCTGGCCGTCGCCCACGTTCGACCTCTCGATGGGCGGCGACGAGCTGCTCGACCAGCTCATCGAGGGCGGCTTCATGCTCGTCGGCACCCCCGACGAGGTGTGCGAGCAGGTCAAGGCGTACCAGGAGGTGGGCTGTGACCAGCTCGTCTTCGGTATCAACGACGGCATGACGCACGAAGAGAACCTCGAGATGATCGAGCTCTTCGGCAACCAGGTCATCCCGGAGTTCGACAAGGACCCGGAGCACTCGACCACCAAGTACCGCCGTACCGCGGTGCCGAAGTTCGGTCGTTTCCAGGGCGCGGGCCCGGACCCCGACCTCAAGGTCGAGGTGCTCCCGACGAGCGCGGTGCTGCCGCTCCCGTACCCCTCGGCGTAATCCGAGCGCACATCGAACAGGTCCGAGGCCATCGGGGAAATCCCGGTGGCCTCGCGCTTTTTCGGATCGAATCCTCGTTTCGGAAAGGGCCGGCGAATCCGCCGCGAGCCCTCATCCGGCGCGTGGTTCGATCTCCTCGTGCGATCGGCCGTCCGGACTCTCGCCCCGCTCGGCGCCGCGCCGCCCGCGTCGATTGCGGGCGGCGAGGATCCGCCGGACGACCTCGACCAGCACGGTGATCAGTGCGGCGGTGGCCAGGCCCGCGCCGACGCCCTTGATCGGGCTGTCCTTGAACGCCGTCCCGCCCCAGAAACCCAGCAGCACGCCGTAGATCGCCCAGGTCAGGCCCGCGAACGCGGTGAACGCCCGAAACCGGGCGGGCGGATACCCGACCATGCCCGCCACCAGCGAGACCGCGGTGCGGCCGCCGGGGATGTACCGGCCGACCACGATCATCACGCCGCCGCGTTCGGTCAACCAGCGTTCCGCTCGGTCCCGGGCCCGTCGGCCGCGCTCGCCCTTGAGCATGTGCCGATTCGCGAACGGTTCGGCCCGGTGGCCGATCGCGTAGGTGATGTTGTCGCCGAGGAACGCGCCGAGCGCGCCGGCCAGGATCAGCAGGAAAAGATTGGGCGAGAAGCCGGTGACGGTGGCGAACACGCCGCACGCGATCAGCGCGCTCTCACTCGGCAGGATCGGCAACATCGCGTCCAGCAGCGCGGTGAGGAAGACGATCGGGTAGGCCCACGGGGAACCCGTGAAGGACATGATCGGATCGAACCACGCGTCCACGATCGCTCCCTCGCAGGTGTTCGGAACCGGTTCGTGGGCGACCGCGACGGTCGGCGCGTGTGGTCGCCCGTTCGGCGGCTACCCACCGCGCGCACAAACCAGGCACCGTGCGCCGATCGGTTCGGCGTCTGTCACGCTTGATCCCTTCGACTCGACCTCTCATTCGAGACGGATCATTCGACGCACAACGAACAACGCGAGGGACGTGGCATGGACGCCGTTCACGAAGGTCTGGACGCCGTGCGGGCGGAGCTGGTCGGCCTCGATCGCCCCGTCGTGCGCCTGCTGGAACCGGGCCTGCCGGCCGAGGCGGTGCGGACCCGGGTGGGTGCCGAGGTGCCCGCCGAGCTGGTCTCCTGGTTCGGCTGGGCGGACGGCACCCGCGAGGAGCCGGACCAACTGGTGGACGAGGCATCGTTCATACCGGGCTACGTCCTGGTCAGCCTGGCCGAGGCGCTGGAGTTCCGGGACGAGGTCGAGATGGACCAACCGGAAGGGGTGCAGTGGCTGCCGCTGCTCGTGTCGCCGGCCGCCGACTTCTACGCGGCGGTCTGGGACGGCGAGGACGTGCAGGTGGCGAGCTACGTGCAGGGCGCGGACGAGCCGATGGTGTACGCGTCGATCCCGCTGATGTTGCGCACGGTCACCGAGAGCTTCCGGACCGGGGCCTTCGAGGTGGACGAAGAGGGCTACTTCGACATGCATCCCGAGCTGTGCGACCGGGTCTATGAGGCCCTGAACGGCTGATTCGTTGCACGCGGGTGAGGTAATTCACGTCACGCTCGGTCGTACGTACGGGCGCGTACGTCGCTGGGCTACCTTGTCCGCGTGCATATACCCCGCCGCCGGTCCGTCGCGCTCGGCCTCGCTCCGTTGCTGATCGCCGGTCTCGCCTCCTGCGGGCTGCTGTCCGACTCCGACGACTCGCCGGGCAAGACCGAGAACGCCGCGGACGCGAATCCGGTGGTCGGTACGGGCGGCTCCTCGGGGGCGCCGGGCACCGGGTCCGCGGCGCCGTCGGCTCCGGCCGTACCGGGCACCGCGATCTCCGTCGCGTTCGCGGGTGACGTGCACTTCTTCGAACGCACCGTGCCCCGCCTGAACGCGGGCGCCGAGGGTGCGCTGGGCCCGATCGGCAAGACGCTCTCGGCCGCCGATCTGGCGATGGTCAATCTGGAGAGTGCGATCACCGAGCGCGGCACGCCGGAGAACAAGACGTACCACTTCCGGGCCCCGGCGAAGGCGCTGACCGAGCTGAAGGCGGTCGGGATAGACACGGTCAGCATGGCCAACAACCACGCCGTGGACTACGGCAAGGTCGGCCTGGAGGACTCGATCGCCGCGATCCAGGACCCGCCGATCGGTGTGGTGGGCATCGGCAAGGACGCGGCGCAGGCGTACCGCCCGGTGATTCGGGAGGCCAAGGGCGTCAAGGTCGCGTTCCTGGCCGCGAGTCAGGTGCAGGACATCACCAACCAGCTCTATCAGGCCGGGCCGAACAAGCCCGGGATAGCCACCGCGTTGCAGACCGACCGGCTGGTGCAGGCCGTGCGGGAGGCGAAGAAGCAGGCCGACGTGGTGATCGTCTACATGCACTGGGGCATCGAGGGCGACAAGTGCCCGAGCGCGGACCAGAAGAGCGTGACCCGCAAGCTCGCGGACGCGGGCGCGGCGGCGATCCTGGGCACCCACGCGCACGTGATGCAGGGCGCCGGTTGGCTGGGCGACACCTATGTGGGCTACGGCTACGGCAACTTCCTCTGGTACGGCACGTCTCCGTACCCGAACTCGAACGACACCGGCGTGGCGACGCTGACCATCAAGGACGGCAAGGTCGTCGACGAGAAGTTCACCCCGGCCTCGATCGACAAGCGCGGCGTGCCGATGCCGGTGACCGGCGCCGAGGCCAAGCGCATCCTGGACCGCCGGGACACCTTGCGGCCGTGCACCGGATTGACCGCGGCCCCGAAGAAGTAGGTCCGCGAGGGGGCGCCGATGTCGGTGCGGCAGGCCGAAAACGGGCCGGCCGGGGCCGGGGCGCGCTTGGTAGGTTGGCGGGCATGTTCCTCCTGTGTGCGTAGGACCGCCGCGACCGGGCCCTGACGGGGTCGGTCGCCTTCGGCGTCCACGCAGGCCCTTCGGCGCGGCTCTCGTCGTGCCGACTTCGCGGAGGAACTCCCGACATCGTGGCTGCCAAGCCCTCTTGCGTTCCTGCCGACGCGCGTCGTGCGCCGGCTCCCTCCTATGCCGCCGTGTTGCGGATCCCCGGTGCCCGACGGGCGTTCGGGGCCGCGCTGGTGGGGCGACTGTCCTACGGGATGATCGCGTTGTCGTTGTTGTTGGCGGTCAAGGCCGGCACCGGGTCGTACGCGGTGGCGGGCACGATCATGGCGTCGTTCGGGGCGACCAGTGTGTTCCTGTCGCCGATGCGGGCCGCGTTGGTCGACCGGTACGGGCCGCGGCGGGTGTTGCCGCCGCTGGTCGCGGTGTACGCGACGCTGCTGGTGGTGATCGCGGTGCTGACCTGGCGGCCGGGGGTCTCCGGGGTGTGGTTGGGGGTCACGGTCGCGGCGGCCGGGGCCTGTACCCCGCCGGTCGGACCGGTGATGCGGGTGTTGTGGAGCGAACTGGCGCCCGATCCGCGGTTGTTGCAGCGGGCCTACAGCCTGGACGGGGTGGCCGAGGAGATCCTGTTCGCGTTCGGGCCGTTGCTGGTGGGCGTGTTGGTGGGGCTGGCGCCTGCGGCGGCGGGGGTGGCGGTCAGCGCCGGGCTGATCACGGTCGGGACGCTCGCGCTGGTGACGTCGCCGGCGGTGGGCCGGTCGACGGCGCGGGCCGGACGAGTCGACGGGGAGGGAGCCGGGGATCATCCCGCGCCGGTCCGAACCGGGTTGTGGCGTGCGGTGGTCGTCGCCGCCGGGGTCGGGCTGTGTCTGGGTGCGATCGACCTGCTCGCGGTCGCGTTCGCCGACGCGCGGGGGCACGCGGCGGCGGTGGCCTGGATCCTGGCCGCGCTCTCGATCGGCAGCGCGGTCGGCGGCCTGGCGTACGGTGCGGTGCCCTGGCGGATCGCGATCGACCGCCGCCTGCCGCTGCTCGCGCTCGGGCTCGGCCTGTCCCTGGGCGCGGCCGGCCTGTCCCCGAACCTCTACGTCCTGGCCGCGACCGTCGCGGTCACCGGCCTGTTCGTGGCGCCGGCGATCACTACGGCCTACCTGCTGGCCGACGCCTGCGCCGCGGCGAACACCCGGACCAGGGTCGGCGCCTGGGTCAACACCGCCCTCAACGCGGGCGCCTCGGGTGGCACGGCGGCCGGCGGCCTGTTGATCGACCGGGCCCCGCTGCCGTTGGTCTTCGCGGTGGCCGGGTTGCCGGCGCTGATGGCCGCCGCCGCCACGGTGCGGCCGATCGCCCGCCCGGCACTCGAAGAGCCGCGAAACGAGGTGGCCTCGCCGGCTTCGTGACCCCCGGGGACCGTGCGCCTTCGTGGGGGATCGGGCGGTTGTCTCCGTCTGCCGCGTGCTCGCCGCGATCTTGCTTCGGAAGCGAAAGGCGAGGCGGTACCGGCCCGTTCACAGGGACCAGGAGGCCGCTTCGCCACCGCGACCGGTCGGGCGCGGGGCGGTGGATTCGGGTACTCGCGCGTGCTGTTCGCCATCTGCGGACACCGTCCAGCCGAAGGCTTCGATGCCGGGGCGGCCCGCGGCGCACCAGCGGGACCACGCCGCCTCGATCTCGTTCCACAGGTGGCGTGGGCCGTGTTGGCGGACGGCGAAGTCGGTGCGTCGGTGTCCGTCGTGGTCGACGCTCGCCCACGACGTGCCGGCCTCGTCGCCCAGCCACAGGCGGGTGTGTACGCCGTCGACGTCGCCGTCCCAGTGGTGCCAGACGCCGGGCGCGCTCAGGCCGATCGCGAACTCGGCGACGGGGTCGCCGCCGGCCACGGCCCAGGGGGACAGCGTGGTGGTGCTCGGTGTGGCGGCGTGCTCCGGGGAGACGACTCGGCCGATGTCGGTGCTGCGGGAGCGGTGTCCGCGCAGGTGCATGAAGGCGCCGCCGGTACGGAAGCGGCCGTGCGCGCGGCCTCGATCGTCGACTTCGGCCACCAGGGTGCCGTTGGCGGTCCACGCGCTTGCCCAGGGGGTGACGATGACGGCTCCTGGCCGGCACTGCCGAATCCAGGCGGGCGGGAGGTGGGTCACGGCGGCGGTGCACACGATGCGGTCGTAGGGCGCGCCGGTCGCCCAGCCCTCGGCGCTGTCTCCCCACACGACGGTGGGGTGCCGGTCCAGGGCCGCCAACCGGCTTCGGGCGATTCGGGCGAGATCGGCGTGCACTTCGATCGTCACGAGGCGGTCGTCGCCCACCCGGTGGGCGAGCAGTCCGGCGTTCCATCCCGTCCCGGTACCGATCTCCAGCACGCGGTGTCCGTCGGCCACGTCCAGCGCAACCAGCGTGGCCGCCACGATCGAGGGTTGCGAGGCCGCGGACGACGGCCACTCGGGCCCGCCGGGCCGGGGCGCGTCGCCGTCGCACACCTGCACCACCACCGGAGTGTCCGCGTACGCGGCCGTCCACCAGCGCTCCGGCTCCGACACCCGCTCGCAGCGCTCGTGCCGGTCGCCGTCGGGGCGGCGCAGCCACACCACGTCCGGGAGGAAAACGTGCCTCGGCACCCCCAGGAACGCCTCCCGCCACACCTGGGGCAGCACCCCGACGGCCACCTCGACCCGCCGCAGCAAATCGACCCGGGCCCGCCACAGGGCCCTCGCCTCGACCGACATCCGCCTCACCGCCCCTTCGGCGTGCCGGGATTCGCCGGCTCGTCCGGCGGAGTCGGCGGCGGAACGGGCTTTTCGGGCTTGTGCCCGTCGTCGGTCGCGGGGTCTCGGTGCTGTCCCATGGAAAACCTCCTCGATAGGTTCGAAGTTGTCTCCAGGAATACCCGATTGCATTCTGCGGTGTCCATTTTCAGTCGCGTTCCTGCATGGATTGCGCCCGAAATATCTCGGACCACCCCCTGATCTCGGTGCGAGCTTCCTCGCCGGACAGCGCGTGCTCGACAAAGTATTCGAACAATCGTCGGTGGTAGGTGATTTCCTTCGGATCCCGAAAGACGAGTCGGCCGCTGAACAGTTCCACCGTCACGAGGTGGTCGCCATAAATGACGAACGTATTGAACGGCACGTCGGCCACTTGTCGGCGGAGCGGCAGGATGTGCAGATGGACCTGGGGGAGATGTGACAGGGCGATCAGGTGATCCAACTGGAGCGCCATTGTCGATGCGGAGCACAGCGGCCAACGAGCCGCCGACTCCGTCAGGAGAAAGTCGAAGCGTTTCCCCCGGCCGTAAAGGACCGACTGGCGTTCGAGCTTGGCGGCGATCGCACGGGCCGGATCACCGGTTGCGGGATCGACGACGGGCGACATGGCCTGCCGCATGTATTCCGGTGTCTGGAGCAGGCCGGAGAGCATCGCGGGGAGGAAGTGCCGGATGTGATCGGCGCCGGCATCGAGTGCGGCGAGTTCGCGCTGGCGATAGTGCAGGCCGCGGCGGACCGTGGCGCGGACATCTTCGTACTCGGTGTTCGCCACCTCTGCCAGGCGGCGGATCTCGTCGGCGGTCTCGGCGTCCACGCCGAGGGCTTCCAGGATGTGCCGTACGTCGAGGATGGAGGGCAGAGTGCGTCCGGTTTCGATCCGCGAGATCTTGCTCTGCGACATCCCACATCGCAGCGCCAAGCGCTCGCCGGAGAGCCCGGTCGCACTTCGAAGGGCGCGCAGGGCGGATGCCAGTTGCAGTCGGTCCCGGCCCGCCTGTTGCGGGTCGAATCTCAATCCGCGAGATATTCCGCGAGGGGGATGGAAAGGGCGATCGCCGACTCCTTGCTTCGGCGGTACCAGGCGAGATCCGGAGATTCGAGAAGGACGCGAGCCACCTGCGCCCCGTGTTCGTCGTATCGCATCTCGACGACTTTCGAATCGTCCAACATCCAGAAATCCGAAGGCATCGGCGGAACGTTCTGCGCACGGGTCGTGTCAAGAATCCGGACGTCTTCACCGGCCGCAACGTTGTATCGATATGCGGCAAACTCGTATCGCAGGTAATCGGACAGGGGTGGTGTGACGACATGGACTCGTCCGACCCTGCGTCCGCTGTCCCGGTAGCGAGCTAGTTGCGTCAGCCACGGGTCGTCGTCGGGGAGAACCAGTCGGCCGGTGGCCATGAATTCGGCGTACTCGTGCTCTTCGCCGACCAAGGTGTACGCGGACAGCGTCTCCAGTCTGAATGCCTCGCGTTCGAACGAGTCGAAGAAGGAGGTCCAATGCTCACCAGCCAAGTGCACGCGCGGCCTCCCGAAGAATGTTTTCCGGGACCGAGACGATCGCTTCGCCCTCGGGCGTCTTGTGATCGACGAGGAAGCCTTGGATGGCGATCGTGCCGTCCCGCTCGGTGGTGAAGACAGTCGGGCAGTCGTTCGAGCGGCAATCGGGATCCCCGCCCGCAACGCGCGAGAGCTTCATGGTGTGCCTTCCGTGATCGCTCCACTACTTGTGGCGACGCTAGGAGGCGGCGCCGAGCGAGGCAAGGGCTACCCGCGTTGTTGCATAAACGGCGGCACGTGGGTAGCGCGCGGAGACGGCAGGTCCCGGCGTCGTGGCACGGGCTCTTTCGCGAGAGGGGTGGCTCAGCTTTGGGCCAAGCGGGTCAAGGCGGGGCCGGTGAGGCGGTAGCCGATCCATTCGCGTTCGGGGGTGGCGCCGAGGGAGTCGTAGAAGGCGATGCTGGGGGTGTTCCAGTCGAGGACCGCCCATTGGAGGCGGGCGTAGTCGCGGGTTTCGCAGATCGTGGCGAGGTGGCGGAGGAGGGCTTTGCCGTGACCGGCGCCTCTGGCCCCGGGGCGGACGTACAGGTCTTCGAGGTAGATGCCGTGTACGCCCTCCCACGTGGAGAAGCTGAGGAACCACAGGGCGAAGCCGACCGCCTCGCCGGTGGTGTCGTCCTCGGCGATCAGGGCGAAGGCGGCCGGGTTCGGGCCGAACAGGGCCGTGTGCAACTGGGCCTCGGTGGCCTTGACCTCGTGCAGCAGCTTCTCGTAGTCGGCGAGTTCGCGGACCAGGGTGTGGATGGCGGGGGTGTCTGCTGCGGTGGCTTCGCGGATCATGCTCCGAAGCTACCCCGGCCCGCTACGCCGTCGGCGCGACGTACATGTAGGACTTCTCCTCGCTGCGGGAGGCGATCCGCCACTCGCCGGCCACCCGCGTGAAGGTGTCGAGGTACCACAGGCCGCAGAACATCACCGGGCCCGGCGTCTGGTCGTCCTCGCCCTTGAAGACCATCGGGTTGTGGCACATGGTGCGGCCCGTGGCGGTGTCCCCGTCGACCGTGATCGACGAGTTCGATATCAGGTGTTGGTAGGCGCCGAAGCCCGGCATCACCGAGGCCAGGAACTCCTTGGTCTCCTTCAGGCCGCCCTTGGAGCCGCCCATCGCCGAGTAGTCGATGTGCGCGTCGGCGGTGAAGACCGTGTCCAGCGCGTCCCAGTCGCCGGTGTCCACGGCGTGCGAGTACCGGACCATCAGGTCCTGGATCTCCATCCGGTCCGAGATCTCCTGAAGCGTCAGCATGTGCGTGCCCACCCTCTCCGGCGCTGCGGCGTCGTTCCGTGCTCGCGGGGACGACGTGAGGGGCCAACTTGACACGAACAAGCACATGGCGAAAGGGGCATGACCTCGGCGGGACGGTGAAAAGTCCGATCCCGGGGTTAGTACGAAGAATGGCCGGGGGACCCGCCCCGCTATCGGCAACCGAGCCGTCGCCGGCGGCAAGGCGGCAGCCGCCGTACCCGAGGGAGACATCGTGGGCAGGACGACGCGGCGACGGGCCACGGGCGCGCTGACGGCCATCGCGATCGTGCTGGGCGGCGGGCTGAGCGCGTGCAGCGACGACGACGATTCGAAGAAGGGTTCGAGTGCGAGCAGTGGCACCGCCGCGTCCGGCTCGACCGCGCCGAGCAACGGACCCGCGAACGACCTCCAGGCGCAGTACCAGCAGGTGGTGCGCAACGTGTTGCCCTCGGTCGTGCAGATCACCACGACGACCGGTCTGGGCTCCGGGGTCGTCTACGACGACAAGGGCAACATCGTCACGAACGCGCACGTCGTCGGTCAGGCCACCAGCTTCGAGGTCACCCTCCCGAACGCGAGCAAGCCGGTCACCGCCAAGCTCGTCGCCGCCTTCGCCCCGGACGACCTCGCGGTGATCCGCCTGGACAACCCGCCCAACGACCTCAAGCCCGCCCGGTTCGGCGATTCCAGCAAGCTCCAGGTCGGCCAGATCACCATGGCCATGGGCAATCCGCTGGGTCTGGATTCCAGCGTCACCGAGGGCATCGTCTCGGCGATCGGCCGCACCGTCAGCGAGCCGCAGGCCGCCGACTCGCCGGGCGCGACCATCTCCAGCGCGATCCAGACCTCGGCCGCGATCAACCCGGGCAACAGCGGCGGCGCGCTCGTCGACCTGGACAGCCGGGTGATCGGCATCCCCACCCTGGCCGCGACCGACCCGGAGAACAACGGGGCGGCCCCCGGCATCGGCTTCGCCATCCCCGCCAACACGGTCAAGTCGATCACCGACCAGATCATCAAGAACGGCAAGGTGGACAACTCGGGCAAGGCCGCGCTCGGCGTGACGGTGCGCACCGTGGCCGGGCCGAACGGCCGGCCCGCCGGCGTCGGCGTGGTCTCCGTCCAGGACGGCGGCGCCGCCAAGGCCGCGGGCATCGCCCCGGGCGACGTGATCACCGCGATCGACGACCAGGAAGTCCCGGACGTCGCGGCCCTGTCCGAGGTGCTGGGCGGCAAGCAGCCCGGCGACAAGGTCAAGGTGAGCCTGATCCGCGCCGGCGACGGCGACAAAACCACCGTGGAGGTGACCCTGGGCGAGCTCAAGAGCTGATCGCATCACCGAAAAACAGGTCCCGAATTCGTCCGCCGACCCGACGGAAGGGACGATCTACGCGATAACGTCCCGCTCATGACGATCCCCCAGCCCCCACGCGGGCCAGGGTCGCCGTACGGGGAACAACCATCCGTCGACGGTGATCCACACCTGTCCTGGCACCAACCGCCCGCGGCCGCACCGTCCCTGATCCCGGGTCAGGGACAGCCGCTCGCAGTGCAGCCGTTCGCCCCGGGCCACCCGCCGCCCGGCACGCCGCCGCCGTTCCCGACCTCGATGCCGGCCGACGCCGACCGACTCCCGCTCGCGTCCCGCACCATGCGCCTGATCGCCCGCACCGCGGACTACCTGCTCACCACCGCACTCGTGCTGCCGCTGTGGTTCCTGGCCTACCACTACCTCCAGACCAAGGCCGCGGATCTGCCCACCAAGGTGGTCCGTACCGCGTTCCTGGACGTCGTGTTCGGTCGAGCCGGCGAGGCCCAACGCGCGCCGCTGGAGGCGGTGGACGGCCTGTGGGGCACCACCAAGACGCTGCTGCTCCTGCTGATCCTCGCGCACCTGCTGGTGCCCGCCCTCTACGACTGGTTCATGCACGCGCGGTTCGGCCGCACGTTGGGCAAGATCATGGTCGGCGCGAAGGTGGTACCGGTCGGCACGTCGGCGCAGGCGGTCGGCGGCCGGGTGCCGGTCGGCGGATGGCGGGCGGCCCGGCGCACCCTGGTGGCCGTGGTGGTGCCGTGGGCCGCGCTGTTGCTCACCTGGTACGAGGTCGCGCTGCGCCAATGGGGCACGGCGGGCCTGTTCGCGCTGCTGACCCTGATCGGCTTCCTGGACCCGCTGGCCGTGCTCGGGCCGCGTCGACGCACCTGGCACGACCGGACCGCCGGCACCGTCGTGGTGAACGTCCGGCTGCTCGCCCGGGGTTGGTCGGCCACCCGCAACGCGTCCGCGGCGATGGTCCAAGGGGCGCGCGGCGCGTCCGGGATGATGGCCCAGGGCGCCCGCGGCGCCCGCGACCGGTGGCAGTCGAGTCGAACCGCCGGGGCCCGGCCCGAGGACGTGAACCGGCCCGGGGAGGGCTGACGCCCCGCCCCGACCCGGCACCGCGTCACTCCTGGATCGAGATGGCTCGGGTCGGACAGACCCGGGCCGCCTCCTCCACCTGCGACCGCAACTCCCGCCCGGGGTTTTCGTTCAGGATGTAGAGGAAGTTGTCATCCCGGACCTCGAACACCTCGGGTGCCTCGGCCATGCAGAGTGCGTTGCTCTTGCACTTGTCGAAGTCGACGACGATCTTCACGTTCGGCCCTTCGGTCGTGGAAGCGGAGCGATGCGGCATTACCTCGAAACGCTGCCGGACGACGGCGGTCCGGGCCGGTGCGTCCCGAAGGTCGTACCGGCCGATCCGCGAACCGTCGTCCCACGCCGAGGCGTTGCCACACCCGGCGCAACCGCTGGCCTATCACGCACCCCCTCGGGTAAGGCGAGCCTTTTCGCCCGAACGGGGAACCAGCCGGTGCCCTGGGGAGGTCACAAGACCGGATGAGAGGATTCCATCCCGGTACGGCCGCAGCGGCGGGCCGGCGAACCAACACGGGAGGCACGTCCATGACGGCCGATGGCGGCGCCGAGATACGTTCGTTGCGTCCGGGTGATCCGCAGCACATCGGACCGTTCCGGATCACCGGCAGACTCGGCGCGGGCGGAATGGGCGCGGTGTACGCGGGCCTGGACGACTACGAACGCCGGGTCGCGGTCAAGGTGGTGCACGCGCAGTACGCGGACGATCCCGAATTCCGGGCCCGGTTCACCCGCGAGGTCAACCTGCTGCGCGCGATCAAGGGCACCTGTACGACGCCGGTGCTGGACGCCGATGTCGACGCCGAGACACCGTGGTTCGCGACCGAGTACGTGCCGGGGCCGACCCTGGACGTGCGGGTCAACCAGGGCGGCCCGATGCACGGCGACGAGTTGCTGGGCCTGGCGGCCGGACTCGCCGAGGCACTGGTCGCGTTGCACGACGCGGACGTGATCCACCGCGACCTCAAGCCGCAGAACATCATCTGTTCGCCCGCCGGGCCGCGGGTGCTCGACCTGGGCATCGCCCGGTCCATGGAGGACAGCGGGCTGACCCGCACCGGCATGATGATCGGCTCGCCCGCGTGGATGAGCCCGGAGCGCTTCAAGGGCCACGACAGCACGCCCGCCGCCGACGTGTACGCCT
Organism: Embleya sp. NPDC059213; assembly: GCF_042754445.1. NCBI lineage: Bacteria > Bacillati > Actinomycetota > Actinomycetes > Kitasatosporales > Streptomycetaceae > Embleya > Embleya sp. NPDC059213. The sequence goes on along the minus strand of NZ_JBHZAV010000083.1, from coordinate 26,256 downwards.
GGGCCATGCTGATCACCTACGCCGCCACCGGAGTCATTCCGTTCGGCACCGGCGCACCCGAAGTGGTCGCGCTGCGCGTGCTCCAGGAGGAGGCCGACCTGTCCGGCGTGCCGGACGTACTGCGCCTGATCGTCAAGCGGGCTTCCGACAAGGAACCGCACTACCGCCCGCACGCCCGTGAGTTGCTGGCCTCGGTCACCCACGTGTGGCGCGGCGCGCTCGGCAACGCCGCGGCGCCCTCGCTCGACCCGGTGGCCGATGCCACGTCGTTGATCGGGCAGTTGTGGACCACGCCCGCGACCGGCGGCCCCTGGCAGGTTCAGCAGAGCCCGCCGCCGCAGACGCCGCCGCCCGTGCAGCCGCGGGTGTACGAGCCGCCGCGCGGTCCCGCGCGCTCGGGTGGCACCGCCGCGTTCGGCGCGCCCGCAGTGCCACCGCCGCCGGCCGGGCCCGGCCGGCCCTCGCACGACCCGTACGGCGCGTCCCCGACGCAACCGCCGCTCTACCGGGACACCCCGACCTCGGGCGCGCACGGCGTCCCGCCGCAGCCCTCCGGGCAATACGGGGCGCCCTCCGGCCAGTACGGCGCCCCCTCGGGCCAACACGGCGCCGCTTCCGGCCAGTACGGTCCGCCCTCCGGCCAGTACGGCCCGCCGTCCGGTCAGCACGGTGCGCCCTCGGGCCAGTACGGAGCCCCTTCCGGGCAATACGGCACTGCCGGGCAGGGCCACCCGGCGAATGTCCATCAGGCGCCCACCACCCACGGCGCCCACGGCACGCCGCCCACCGGTCGGGCCGCGGCCCGGCAGGGCGGCTCCGGCCGGCGGCGCCTGTTCGTCCTGGGCGGCAGCGTCATCGCGGTCCTGGCGATCGGGGCCGGCGCGGTGTTCGCGCTGCGCGGCAAGGACGAGGACCCCAAGAAGCCGGAGACGAAGAAGAGTCCGACCGCCGAGGCCCCCAAACTCACCGGCAAGGCGGGCGGCTTCACCCAGGACATCAAGGGGATGAAGTTCGCCGTGCCGGCCACGTGGGAGCTCAAGCAGGTCAGCGACACCGAGGTGTGTGTACTGCCGAGCGCGACACCGGCCGCGCAGCGCACCACGTGCGAGCGCGCCGGCCTGCGGATCTGGGTCGGCAAGTCCGGCGAGCGCAAGGTCGACTTCAAGGATCAGGCGGGCTGGACCCTGGGGGCGAAGCCGACCTGCATCCCCAAGACCGCCGACACGGCGCCGCCGACCAGCCGCAGCGATGGGAAGAAGTTCGTCGAACCGGGCAAGAACAGCCTGACGTTCGAGTACGCGTCGTTCACCGTGACCTGCAAGGGCGGCGACTCGTTCCAGCCCCAGGTGTGGTGGCTGCCGCAGTCGATGATCTCGTTCTCCACGGCGGGGCTGTCCCGCGAGTACGACACGGACCTGAACAAGATCCTGGCGTCGGTGAGCCTGACGGGCTACAAGAAACCTGCTGCGTAACCCGCCACGCCCAACGCAACCAAGACGCCGCGGAGGTCGAGGCTAGAAGTCGGCCGCCGCGGTGACCGGCAGGAACGGGTTCTCCGGTCCGGCCGGGAACGAACTCCAGCTCTGCTCCTCGTACAGGTTCATCAACTCGTGCTCGGACTCCTCGGTGTCCGGCCACTCGGCGTTGACGACCACGTGTACCGAGGGCTGGGGATACTGCTCCCACCACTGGACTATGTGGCCCTCGCCGTCCACCGGAACCGGGTGGTGCTCGACCCGGTGGACCATCATGTACGGACCGCCGGTCCACGGCCCTATGTGCGCACCGCCAAGCGGGATCGCCGAGATCGAGTCGCCGCCGCGCGGCAGGGCCGGTCCGGCGAAGTCGCCCGAGAGCAACGAGCCCACGTACCCCGTCGGGGGACGGTCCGGTGGGACGTCCTGGTAGAAGTCCACCCGGACCCTGTACCGGATCACTCGCGTCCCCTCCGCTTCCACTTCGTATCGTGCTCGCATCGAGCCCGGCCGGCTTGTTGCGATCGGTAATACGTATACCAGCCGGCGACGGTTCCGTTCCTCCGATCGGGTGGGGGCTGGACTTCCCGACGGGGCGCGGGCAGGATCACGCGCACCGGAGGCGGCAGGCAGCGCCCGGAATTCTCCGGGCGTCCGACCCCGCCGGGACCGATGCGGGGAGGCACGATGGGCGGCACCCGGGACGAGGCGGCGGCACTCGCGCGGAACGAACCGGTCGACGGCGATGTGGGCGCCTGGGTGCGCCGATTCACCGAATGGACGATGATCGACGGCGATCTGACCTGTCGCTACGTCTGGCTCAACCTGCCGGACCCCACCGGGGGCACCGTGCGATACACCGTGCCCGGCACCGAGATCGTGCGGCGCCTGGGCGCCGGTGATCGCTTCGAGACGGTGGGCGAATTCCGCAACGGCGACGGCGTGGACGCGATGATCGCGCGCTGGCGGGGGGCGGGCGGCCCGGCGGCCGGGCACGACGGCGCGGAACTGCGCGGCATCGTGGGCTGGGCGCCGGAACCACTGTCGGTGCCGATTCCGCGCGAGGAGATCCGGCGGGCCTTCGGCGACTTCGCGGCGCGTCTGGCCTCGGCCTCGGCGGGCGGCGAATGGGCGCCGCTGGCGGCGGTGTTCACCGACGAGGTGCGGGTGCGCGACCACGTGGTCGGCTTCGTCGAGGGCCGGCACGCGTTGAGCGCGTACATCCGGGACGGCGTTCGGCGTTCGCCGTTCAGCCGCTACCGGGTCCGGCTGCGCATCATCGACGGCAACCGGGTCTCGACGGTGCTGCGCGCCGAGGGACCCTTTGGCGGGCTGGACGTCAACGTGGTGTTGCACTACGCGGGCGGACGCCGCTGGTCGTATGTGGAGGTCGTGTACAACCCGCAGGAGATCGTTCGCACCGGAGCCTGACAGGGTGTCGGTTCATGGACGACGTACAACGGCTGCTGGCCCATGAACAGATCCGTCAACTCGCCGCGCGCTACGCGCTGGCCCTGGACAGCCGGGACCTGGACGCGTTGTGCGGGCTGTTCGTGCCCGACGTGCGGGTGAGCCGGGAGGAGTACGGACGCGCCGCGTTGCGTGCCTCGTTCGCGGCCCAACTGGCTCCGTTGGGGGTGACCATCCTCAATGTCGGCACGCACGTGATCGACCTGCTGGACGCGGACCACGCGACCGGACACGTGTACTGCAAGGCCGAGATCCAGGAGGGACCGCGCTGGTTGCACCAGGCGATCCTGTACCGCGACGTGTACGAACGGCGGGACGGCGTGTGGTACTTCGCCCGCCGTCGGCACGACCTGTGGTACGGCGCGAATGTCGGCGCGAACCCCGCGGGGCTGCCGCCGGCGAACTGGCCGGAACGCTCGTTCGGCTCGGGCACGGTGCCGGCCATCTGGGAGACGTGGCGGGAGTTCCATCGTTCCTCGGACGAGTCGGGCGGATCGGGTTCCGTCCACGCATGACGGGGCAGGCGAGGAGCAACCGGTTACTCGGCGGCAGACTGCCTACTCGGCGGCGGGAAGGTCGGCCATGGCGCGCGACAGGCTTCCGGACGGCGCGAGAAACGCGGCGGCGCGCACCGGTGTGCTCCTGGCGCTGACCATCGTCGCGGCGATGGTCGCCCTGCTCGGCGTCTGGGCGCACACCTGGTTCTGGGTGTGGGCGATGCTCTTCGTCGGCCTGGGCATGCTCGGCATGGCCTGGAGCGCGCTGGAGATCCTGATCGCGCTCCAGGTGGCCGAGGAACAACAGGACCGGGACCGCGGTGTCTACCGGGTCCGACCGGTCGAGATGCGTCCCCGGCGGCGCACCGACCGCTGACGCCGGCCCGGCGGGCGGCCCGACCGGGCTTTGTCGGACCGGGCACAGCCGGGGGGGGGGCCCCGGGGTGGGGGGGGGCCCCCCCCGGGGGGCCCCGGGGGGGGGGCGGGGGGGGGCCCCCCGC